>NZ_JBDIVO010000021.1:0-30351 GCF_039794385.1 Methylocaldum sp.
CGAACCATTCGCGGGTGCCGAGCAGCTTGTAGGAGATCACCAGGGAACGGATGGCGTCGTCGCTGGCCCGTCCGCCGGCATTGCGGATCACGTGGGCGTCGCCCTCGGTAAGACCGGCGTACTTGGCAGGATCGAGGCGCGCGTCCATACAGGTCAGGATCGCGAAATGCCGCCCCGGCGGCAAGGGAAGATGGCCCTTGTTGAAACTCGCCGCGTACGCTTGATTAGCGCTGAGCACTTCGTTCAAGATTTGGCTCATATCTTTTTCTCCTCTGAGATTGTTATTGTTTATGACGCCGCCTGCTCAAGCAGCAGCCGACGCACCGGCTGATACGCCCCCTTCCCGGAAAGCGATTCGGCCCGCCATCGTGAGACAAGCCGACGATGAAAAAAATCCTGCTCGCCAGCAATAACCCCGGAAAGGTCCGCGAAATCCAGGCCATATTAGCAAACGATGACATAGAGATCGTACCGCAATCCGCTTTCGGAGTCCCGGATATCGAGGAGGTCGGATTGACCTTTGTCGAGAATGCGATTCTGAAAGCTCGGCACGCCAGCCAGCTTTCCGGCCTGCCCGCCATAGCCGATGATTCGGGACTGGAAGTCAACGCCTTGGGCGGCGCGCCCGGCGTTTTCTCGGCCCGATATGCCGGCCCCGGCGCGAACGATGCCGAAAATAACGCCAAGCTGCTCCGCGAACTGGAGAATATTCCGGACGCCGAGCGGACCGCCCGATTTCGCTGCGTCATGGTTTTTCTGCGCCACGCGCAGGACCCGAGCCCATTGATCGGACAAGGCGTATGGGAAGGCATCATTCTGCGCGAACCGCGCGGCAAAGGAGGCTTCGGTTACGATCCGCTGTTTTTCGTGCTGGAAAAAAACTGCACCTCGGCCGAATTGTCCCCGGACGAAAAAAATCGCCTAAGCCACCGCGGCAAAGCTCTGCGGGAACTCGTGGCGCAAATGCGCGATTCGGCTAAATGAGCGTTCGGCCGATATTCCTACGGGACGATGGCGGGGCATTTCGATGAAACAGCCTCGGGGGAATGATCTTTATGAAATTCCTCGGTATAGGCATGCGCCGAAAAGATCAGCAGCACGCCGGCACTGATCATGGCGATTTGTTGAAATGCGGCACTGGCATTGGTGCGGTGGTGCAAACTGGGAATCAGGTCCGCAACCGCTACATAAATGAAACTCGATGCCGCCAAGGCGAGGAAATAAGGCAGCGCCTCGCGCAGATTTTCCAAGCTGTAATACGCCAGGACACCGCCCAGCAGAGTCGCCAAGCTGGACAGCAGATTGTAGAGCAAGGCCTTGGGACGGCTATAACCGCTTTTCAAAAGGATCGCGAAATCGCCCACTTCCTGGGGAATCTCATGGGCGAACACCGCCAGGCTCGTGACTATCCCCAAATGTACATCGGTAAGAAAAGCCGCGGCGATCAGCACGCCATCCACGAAATTGTGGATACCGTCGCCCAATACGATGAGAGTGCCGGCCGGCTGGTGAAAGTGGTCGTCCGTATGCGTCTCGCAGTCGCCGGCGTGGCAATGCCGCCAAAGCAGCAGTTTTTCCAACAAAAATAGCGCCAAGATTCCGAGAAGAACGGCGGCGAAGACGCTCTCCGACTGCTCCGTGCCGACCGTTTCGACAGCATGGGGCAAAAGATCCAGAAACGCCACGCTCAATAACGCGCCCAAGGCGAAGCTGATGCCGTGAGGGAGCACGCGGGGATGATGATGGTCGGGAATCATCAGGAACAGCGATGCCGCAAGGACGCTCAAAACGCCGCCGATCAAGGTAAAAATAATTATCCAGAGGAGAAGGTTCATGTCTTATTTAAACCTAGAAGCGGCGGTTGGACGTGCCCGAGTGTGCGGCAGGCGGACCGGATAGCAAGGCGCGACGACGCGGCGGGGTATTCTCCCGCGAGGAGGAGCAACGCCGCCAGCCGGTCCGCCTGCCGTGCAATCTGGTACGTAGCGGCGTCACCCAAACGGTGACGTAGGTAGAAGGTAGGGCAATAAGGATTCATGGAACTTTTCTAGTTATTTAAGCGGTCAACCGCTGTTTCTAGGTTTATTTATTCGCGCCAGATCAACGTAGCCATGCGGCCCGTCACGCGGTCGCGGCGATAGGAAAAAAAATCGTCGGCATTACCGAAAGTGCAAAAGCCCCCGCCGTAGATTGCCGAAATTCCGACATCGTTCAGTACGATACGTGCGAGGTGATAAAGATCCGCCAGCCATTTTGCGTTCTCCGTTTGGCAAAACGCGGCGGCGAATGCCGCTCTCTTGCGGACGAAGGTCTCCCGGACCTCATGACCTACCTCGAACGCGTCCGGACCGATTGCAGGCCCGAGCCACGCCAACAAATCATCGCCTTCAAGCGCTTCGACGGCGGCTTCGATGACGCCCGCCGCAAGCCCTTTCCAGCCGGCGTGCACCGCCGCGACCCGATCGCCTTCCTTCGAACACAGCAAAACGGGGAGGCAATCCGCCGTCATGACCGTGCAAACGATGCCGGTTTGGCATGTGAATGCGGCATCCGCGCTTCGATAGGTCGATACGTCGGCCCGAATGACGTGTTTTCCGTGCACTTGATTCAGCCACACGGGTTCCGCGGGCAGGCTCAAGGCCTCCCGCAGCCGATGCCGGTTTTCCGAGACCCGACTCGGCTCGTCCCCGACGTGAGCGCCGAGGTTGAGGCTCCGATATGGGCCTATGCTCACCCCGCCCCGGCGCAACGTGCTCGCCGCCCGGACGCCGGGCGGCACGGGCCACTCGGGTTCGATCCAGAATCGGCTCATGCCTGTTCTCTCAATGCCGCAAGCAGACCGGAGAAATCCGCAGGGAGTGGCGACTGCCACTCCGTGTACTCACCGGTTGCGGGGTGAATGATCCCGAGCTTTTCGGCATGCAAGGCCTGTCTTTTGAAATTTCGGATGACTGTGATCAGCTCTTCGCTCGCGCCGGCCGGTATCTTGAGCCGACCGCCGTACACCGGATCGCCGACCAGCGGATGATGGATATGGGCCATATGGACGCGAATCTGATGGGTACGCCCGGTTTCGAGCTTTACCCGAAGCAGGGTGTGGTGGGGGAAGCGCTCGGCGATGCGGTAATGAGTGACGGCAGGCTTGCCTTCCTCGCGGACGGCGAAGCGCTTCCGATCGGTGCGATGCCGGCCGATCGGCTCGTCCACTGTTCCGCCGGCGGTGATGGCACCCTGCACCAAGGCCAGGTATTCCCGATGCACGGTCCGAGTCTGGAGCTGCTCCACCAGCGATTTGTGCGCGGACAAGGTCTTGGCGGCCATCAACAATCCGCTGGTATCCTTGTCCAGCCTGTGAACGATACCGCAACGCGGAATACCGGCCAGCCCAGGGGCATGATGCAGCAAAGCATTTTGCAGAGTTCCGTCACGATGGCCGGCCGCCGGGTGCACGACCAGACCCGCGGGCTTGTCGATGATCAGGACCGCGTCGTCCTCGTAAAGGATCGCAAGTGGGATATCCTGGCTCTCGACGGCCGTGGTCTCCTCGACTTCAGCATGCAGGACCACCCGTTCGCCGCCCAGAATCCGGTGCTTCGGAGACAAAACGGCCCCATCGACTCGGGCAGCCCCGTTTTTGATCCAGCTTTGCAGACGATTTCTGGAAAAATCCGGAAACAGTTCGCTTAGAGCTTGATCCAGGCGACGGCCGGCTAGCGATGGAGGAATTTCGGCGGTAAGAACGCGGGTGGAATTCACTTCTATGGGATAGATAATTCAATGTATACTGCGAGCGTTAAGACTGCCGCTCCTATCATGTCGTCTTTTTTCACTTTTTTTCGGCCTGTGCGCTTCGTTCTTTGGCCGCTCGCCTTTGCCATACTGCTATTCGGCTGTTCTACCACTCGCGAAGAAAGGGATGAATACGCCGACTGGACCGCGGAGCAGTTTTACACCGAGGCCAAAAAGGCGCTGACGGAAAAACGTTACGAAAAAGCGGTGAAATTATACGAGAAACTGGAAGCTCGTTATCCGTTCGGCAAATATGCGACTCAGGCGCAACTCGACATCGCCTACGCTTACTACAAAAACGACGAGCCCGATTCCGCTCTTGCCGCCACCGACCGCTTCATCAAGCTCAATCCGACTCACCCGAACGTCGATTACGCCTATTACCTCAGGGGCTTGGTCAATTATAACCGAGGCATAAGCTTTGTTGATCGTTTTCTGCCGACGGACTCGTCGCAGCGTGACCCTGGATCGGCTCGCGATGCCTACAGAGAATTCGAAGAACTGATTGCCAAGTTCCCCAAGAGCCGCTATGTGGACGACGCCAAGCAACGTATGGTGTCGTTAAGAAACAATCTGGCCATGTACGAGGTTCACGTTGCCGACTTTTACATGCGACGTGGGGCCTATCTTGCGGCGGCCAGGCGCTGCGCCGAAATCATTCGCAACTATCAGCGTACTCCGGCCGTGCCCGTGGCTTTGCAGATCATGGAACAGGCCTACCGCAAGCTGGATATGAAGGAATTGGCCGACGATGCGGCTCGCGTCTACGCATTCAATTATGCCCAAGGCGTTCCCGGCCAGGCTAAAGATCTGGTTTACGAGCCGTCTGCCATGGAGCGCTTGTGGAACTTTCTCGGTTTGGAAAAATAGGCTTCCGCTTCGTTCGGTGGATAGGATGAGCTTCACAAGGATGAACACACCCTCCCCTAAAATTGAAAGCCAAAATATTCACGTATTGTGCGTTGGACACGCATCGTACGACCTCATCTTTTCCGTACCGCACCATCCTGAAGCGGACGAAAAAATCTTCGCCGAATCCCTGATGTCCTGCGGCGGCGGTCCGGCCGCGAACGCGGCCGTAACCGTAGCGCGTCTCGGCTATAACGCGGCTTTTGCCGGTTATTTGGGAAACGACCCCTATGGACAAATCCATTTCGAGGAATTGCAACGGGAGAACGTGTCTACCGATCTCATCGTCCGCGGCGCGTCGCCCACGCCATTGTCCGCAATTCTGATAAAACCGGACGGCAAGCGGGCTCTGGTCAATTACAAGGGCGCCAGGGCGCCTTTGCCGGCGGACAGCATCGATTTTTCGGACGTTACGCCGAAAGTCATCTTGTTTGACGGGCACGAGCCCGCCCTCTCCGAACCATTGTGTGCCTGGGCGAAGTCCAGAAACATTCCCACGGTCCTGGACGCCGGCTCTTTGCACAAGGGAACCGACGCGCTGATGTTCTCGGTGGACTTCCTGGTGTGCTCGGAAAAATTCGCGCGGCAATGGCTGGATGATGACGATCCGGCGCAGGCTTTGAATCGTTTGGCCGAACGCTCACCCGCAGTCGTCATAACCTTGGGCGAAAATGGGCTGATCTGGAAGAAGGGCGTCGAGTCGGGAAACCTCCCTGCATTTCCGGTAAAGGCCGTGGATACTACCGGAGCCGGCGATGCGTTTCACGGAGCATTCGCCGCCGCCCTTGCAAGCGGCCAAAATTGGCAGGATATCTTGCACTACGCCAGCGCCGCCGGCGCCCTTTGCTGTACCAAGGAGGGCGCGCGACCAGGCATTCCCGATCGGGAAACGGTCGAACTGTTCTTGAAAAATCAGAAACAATCACCGAGTTATTGACATCGGACAACTTCCCTTTGAAGCTTATGGAATCTCGGGATACGTTCAGCCTTTCTCCATTACCGGGTATGAATGGGTGTATAGGCCGCCAATTTGGCTCCGTAGAGGGAGTCGATCATCAGTTCTTGATCTTAGTGCCATTCGTTAAGCAGCTGATGTATTTAATAAGGAAATGGCACGAAGTGATGAACAGGTGTTTTCGATGAATATCTACGTCGGCAATTTGTCCTATCAAGTCACCAGCGAGGAATTGCGTGAAGCATTCGAACGCTTTGGCGAGGTTACCAGCGCGAACGTCGTGATGGATAAACTTACAGGTCGCTCCAAGGGCTTCGGCTTTGTAGAAATGTCGGATCGGGCTAGCGCTGAAGAGGCTATCAAGCAGCTAGATGGCGCCGATCTCAAGGGGCGTAATATCCGGGTAAACGAGGCACGCCCTCGCTCCGAAAGCCAGTCGAATTTTCCGCCTCGGCGCGCCCGGCACATTTGACGGCTAAAAACGCGCCGTCTCCACATTCCAACTCTTTGGAACACGAGACGGCGTTTTAGCCCCGTTGCGGGCCGATCGTCCTGCGCCGCTAAATGTGCCCAGGAATCAATTTATTATCAAACGCGCATGAGCTGCGCGGCTTCACGGATATTCAGTTAAGCCGCTCTACGAATCCGGCGTCGACTCTGCAACCACCCAGGTCCGGATAGTCGCGCAAATTCTGCAAATGATCGCGATAGACCGGATGCTGGAAAGCAATGCGTTTGACCTTTCCGCCGTCAAACTCGAACTCCAGGGCTCCGCCTTTAGCCAAAGGACTCCCGATTCTTGTCGCAAAAAGCATAATCGCCAAGTTTTTGAGCGGTCGCCCCTGCTCGAATGCAGGTCGGGCGCAGCTCAAGGCATCAATCTGAAGTGCCGAAAAAACCTGAGCCAATTGCGCCGACGTTGCTACAATCCCGGCCCCCGGCACGGCCGGAACATTCAATATCTGTTCGAGACCGAAATCCGCGAGATGGTTTTGTAGCAATACGGTGCCCGTCCCCTTTTCGTCGGACGCAATTAAAGGAAACAATTGACGCTCGGCCACCGCAGGATCGGAGTTCGTCATCGCCGCGGTGAGTTGGCGCTCCACGGAGCGAATGGCAGCGAAATAACTTTCTTTCTCTTGGGTCTGTTGCAAGATTCCTCGCCAATCCTCCTCGGAATTGACCGACAACCCCATTTTTTTCATCGTCTCATAGTCTTCCGAGGCCAAGCATCCGCCGAAGCCCTTAGCCCGGTACTGCTGTAACTGGCTATTGGGAACAGTTCCGCTGAGAACTTGTTGCCCCGGCACGTTGTAGTTCCTCCAATCGGCGCTCTTATCCAAGAAGTAGTAAAGCACGGCATTGCGGTCGAATTTATTGAAGCCGAGATCTTTCATCACGACCTTGAGCTTCCGACAACTGCTCTCGACGTCCTTATAACTGTCCCAGTTCGGCTGAAGATTCGGGCGATCGGGATGATCCGCCTCGGCGATGTATTTCAACAAGGTCCCATTCGCTGATCCCCCCTGCATTTTCGAGCGCCAAAGCTCTTCGAGAGAGAGATCTCTCGCATCCGGCAATCCGTCCGGATTGATCTTCATCAGGAGGGACGAGCGCAAGGCGCCATGGACCCTGACCTCGCCCAAAGCCTTTGCATCGGTGCCCAGGATTGCGACGGGACTGTCCGAAATCTCACGGATGACAAATCGGGTTTTATTGACGATGCCTCCCTGGTTGTTCAGCGTAATGGCCGCTGGAAGCGAATGTGTCTCACGCCTGCTTTGACTCCCTGAAGCATCTGCCTGCGTCATTTCCGCAGACCGATTCTCGTTATTCAGCATCCACCCCGAGGCAAGCTGCCCCACGAGGGCCACACCGGCTCCCGCTCCGGTGAGGGCCAGCACGCCACTCGCCGTGCCGACATCGCTCGCCAGCTTGGCGAAATCGACGTCGCTGTTCAAACTATTGACGAAACTGAAGTCGATTTGGGTGTCTTCGGCGGTATCGAGCCTCATCCAAGGCGTCAGATAAACTTTCTTGGCATTGAAGGTAAAGCTGCACTCTCCGGCCGCCGTCTGATAAACGAGCGCGGGCACTTCCTGGTAAAGCTTGAGCTTATCGTTTCTGATTTGGAATAAAAGTGCGGCCGAGGTACCGCCCTTCTGATAGCTTCTGCCGAAGTCCTGGCATGGCTGTCCGCGGCTTGCATCGCGCTCGAATTCGAATTCGGAAATCAGTTGAACATAGAAATCATCGCCCTGCACCGCAGACATGCCCGGCAAGGCGCGCAGTTCTGCCGATTCCGTCTCCGGATAATCGATGGAAACCTCCCGCGTTCCGGCACACCCCGAGAGGATTAACACTCCCGCGGCGGCGAATCGAGTCAAACTGGAACGGAGGAGCACAAGACGTCGCAAAGCGATCAGCCTTCGTTCGAATACGAAGGTTCGTGGAATTGTCGATTTTGGCATCTGTGTATATTGGCGCACACTACCGGCTTCGGTTAACGCCACCGGCCGAAAAACCGTAGTAATACGGGCGCGATCGCTAAAAGAAGATGAGGGTTAAGGCATGCGCTGCTTTAGAAAGAGTTGCGCTTCAGCATAGGACTATACCGTGTCATTGCCGGCATATCCAGCCGACGGCGGTCTATCGCAATGGGCGAGCCATCATGGACTTTGGTGCCTGACGTCTTTTCCCTTAATCTGAAAAACGACATACTCGGCAAGATTCTGCGCATGGGCGCCGACACGCTCCAAGGCCTTGACGGCCAACACCGTGTTGATCGCGAAACCGATGTTTCGGGAATCCTCCATGATATAAGTCATCAACCGCCTTAAGCTCGCCTCGAACTCATCCTCGAACGCGCGGTGATGGGCGATGATGTCTCGGGCCGCGTCTTCATCGGACCGGTCGAACGCATCCAAAGCTTTTTCCAGCGCATCGACCGCCATTTGCCCCATGACGTGCACATCGCGCAGCAGATGCTCGTTCGGGTCGCTGGTATCGTTTCCATAGATTTGCAGGGCGATGTTCGCAACCCTCATCGCTTCGTCGCCGATACGTTCCAAATCGGTAACGCCCTTCGACACCGCCATGATCATCCGAAGATCCCCGCCAACGGGGCAGCGGCGCGCAAGAACCTCCACAATAGTCCCATCGGTCTCCACTTCGAGAAGATCGAGCTCGTTCTCGCGCTGACCGATCTTGCTGGCCAACGCCATGTCTTTGGTCTTGATCGCCCGCAATGCATCCTTGAGCTGAGACAATGCCAACCCGCCCATTTCGACGATGCGGTAATGAAGCTGGCTCAACTCGCCGTCAAAGCGTTTGACGATGTGCCCTTCACCCTGAGTTGTCATCGCGTCTCCCATCTCGGTTCATGGCCGGATTCCGTTTCATCAACCGAAACGTCCGGTGATGTAATCCTCGGTCAACTGATGGCGGGGATTCGTAAAAATCTGCGCCGTTTCGCCCACTTCGATCAGCCGGCCGAGATGAAAATAGGCCGTCCGCTGCGAAACGCGCGCCGCCTGCTGCATGGAGTGCGTTACGATCGCGATCGTGTAATGCGAGCGAAGCTCGTCAATCAGTTGCTCGATCTTGGCCGTCGCGATCGGATCTAGCGCCGAGCACGGCTCATCCATCAGAATCACCTCGGGGTTGACCGCGATCGCCCTCGCGATGCAGAGCCTTTGCTGCTGTCCGCCCGACAGGCTGGTCCCCGGCTGATGCAAATAATCCTTGACCTCGTCCCAAAGGCCCGCGCGCCTCAAGGACGTCTCCACCACTTCTTCGAGCTCCGCCTTCGAGGAAACCAAACCATGAATCCGCGGTCCGTAGGCCACGTTCTCGAAAATAGACTTCGGAAACGGATTGGGTTTTTGGAACACCATGCCGACTTGAGCGCGTAACGGCACCACATCGAGCGAGCCGTCATAGATATCCTGACCGTCGAGTACGATTTGCCCCGTGACTCGGCACCCCGGGATGGTGTCGTTCATTCGGTTGAGACATCGGATAAAGGTCGACTTGCCGCATCCGGACGGCCCGATAAGCGCAATCACTTCATTGCGGCCGATATCGAGACCAACATCTTGAATGGCGTGCTTTTCACCGTAATAGACGTTTACGTTGCGGCATACGATGCGTGAATTCGGTGAAGTAATTTCACCGACCGTGTGTGAATATTCCCGGTTGAAGGAAGCTTCCGAAATTCTTTCGCGGACTTTCATTCGTGGCGGCTCTCTGTGCGATACCGACGTCTTAAATTCCATAAATGAATTCATACCTCGACCTATTATCTTTCCGACCGTTTGGTGAAAGCGCGTTCTTAGTGATTACCAGCGTCGCTCAAAGCGCTTGCGGATATAAACCGCCAAGCCGTTCATAAAAATCAAAAACACCAGCAAAACCATGATGGCCGCCGATGTACGCTCGACAAAGGCACGCTCCGGACTATCGGCCCAAAGATAGATTTGCACCGGAAGAACCGTCGAAGGCTCCATGATGCTTTGGGGGACGTCGACAATGAACGCCACCATACCGATCATGAGGAGCGGAGCGCTTTCACCCAGCGCACGCGCCATGCCGATAATAGCCCCCGTCATCATCCCGGGAACAGCCAATGGAAGAACGTGATGGAACACCATCTGCATCGGGGAAGCACCCACGCCCAGCGCAGCTTCCCGCACCGACGGCGGAACGGCCTTCAAAGCGGACCGTCCGGCAATGATGATAACGGGCAGGGTCATCAAGGTCAGCACCAAGCCGCCGACCAACGGCGACGATCGCGGCAGCCCGAAGAAGTTGATGAATACCGCAAGCCCGAGCAAACCGAATACGATCGATGGAACCGCCGCCAGATTATTGATATTGACCTCGATGAGATCGGTCCAACGATTCCGCGGCGCGAACTCTTCCAAATAAATCGCCGCGGCCATGCCGATCGGTAGCGAGAGACTGAGGGTTACCAAGAGCGTAAACAAAGACCCCATCACGGCGCCCCATATCCCCGCCAACTCCGGCTCCCGCGAGTCGCCCGACGTAAAGAAGGCCGTGTTGAACGATTTCTTGATACGGCCATCAGCCTCGAGCTTATCAATCCAGGCGATTTGATTATCTTTGATGCGTCGCTCGCCCTCCGCTCCGGTCCGTCCCAACTGCCCTTTCACAAGCATGTCGGTATCGTCGTCGGCGGAAATCCACACCTTCTGAGTCTTGCCGATGAGCTCCGGGTTGGCCAAAACAAGGTCGCGGAGATCGTAGGAAGCGCCTGCACTCAAGAGGCTATAAAGCGCTCTCTTTGCCTGGCGCTCCTTCACGTCGAGGAACATCGAGCTCAGAGCGTTTTTCAAAAGCCGGTCATAATCCGCTTCCATGAGAGCGGACGGGTCGCGTCTACCGTCAGGATCGATGAGTTGGGGATCGAAATAGACGTCCAGCGCGATCGACGTTTGTTGAAAAGCCGTATACCCCCTGGCGATGATGCTTCCGAATAGAAGGACCAAGAAACACAAACCGACAACAATGGACAAGAGCCCATAAAGTCGGAAACGCTTCTCCGCCTGTCGCCGTTTGACCAGGCTAGCATGGACGACATCGATAGTCCGGTCGGATGAAGAGCCCCCCGAAATTTCACAGATCTCATTCATACTGTTCCCGATACTTGCGCACGATATGCAGAGCGATGATGTTCAGCGCCAAGGTCGCCAAAAAGAGCACCAGTCCGAGAGCGAAAGCCGCCAAGGTTTTTGGACTGTCGAATTCCTGATCGCCAACCAGCAGGGTTACGATTTGGGTTGTGACGGTGGTGACAGCCGCCAGAGGATTAGCCGTGAGATTGGCCGTGAGCCCTGCCGCCATAACCACGATCATGGTTTCGCCAATGGCGCGTGACACCGCCAACAGAACACCACCCACTATGCCTGGAAGCGCCGCCGGTATGATCACCTGCCTAATCGTCTCGGATTGGGTCGCACCTAATGCATAAGCGCCGTCGCGAAGCGATTGAGGCACGGCGTTGATGAAGTCATCGGAAAGCGACGACACGAACGGAATAATCATGATGCCCATGACCAACCCCGCAGCCAGCGCGCTTTCAGACGATACGTCCAGACCGATCCGCACACCCAGATCGCGAACGAACGGGGCAACCACCAGCGCCGCGAAGAAGCCATAAACAACGGTAGGTATACCGGCAAGAATTTCCAGAAGCGGCTTGGCCGTGGCACGGAATCTGGGACTAGCGTATTCCGATAGATAGATGGCCGAGAGCAAACCGACCGGAACCGCCACCATCATTGCGATCAAGGAGATCAACAGAGTGCCTACGAATAGAGGCACGGCGCCAAAAGCCCCGGAAGAACCGACTTGATCCTCCCGGATAGCCATCTGCGGGCTCCAATCCAAGCCGAACAAAAATTCGGTAATGGGTACTTCTTTAAAAAAGCGGATCGATTCGAAAAGAACCGATAAAACGATGCCGATCGTCGTAAAAACGGCAAGGGTCGAGCAAACGATCAGAAAAACCGTTATCGATTTTTCCACGTGGTTCCGGGCTCGATGTTCTTTGCTGATTCGTTGGCGAGCGTAGGCGGCTCCGGTGATAGCCACGAAAGTGGCCAATACGCTCAGTAAACGATTACTCGTATCCTTGAGCCTAAGATAGTGATTTGCCGCAGCCTCGACGGCTGGCTCGATCTCCCCTGCAACGGCGCCGCTTGCAACATTCCGAATATCGTTGACCAATAAGCCGATCCGATCCGGTGGGGCCGAGCTCAATTCTTCCGGGAGTGCCGAAACAACCAGTTGGATTACGATCGAATTTTCAAAGGCGGTCCATAAAAACAAGACCAATAACGCCGGAATTCCACACCAAAGCGCAGCATAATAGCCGTAATAACTCGGTAACGAGTGAAGACTCCTGACCGTTCCACCGGCCACTTGTAGAGACCGCCGGCGACCGATGTGGTAGGCGGCCGCACTTAGCAATACAAGCAGGAACAGAAGTGTGGATTTCTGCATTCTAAGGCAAGCCCTCGAAAAACAAGCGACCGGGATTGCAACCCGGTCGCTGAAATATCGCTTCTCGAATAACTTTCGTCACATCGAGTAGTTCTTCAAACTCTTTGCATTCTGTGCAACCTCCTTGCGCTCGCTATTAGGCAAAGGAATCAGACCTTTATCCGTCAGATAGCCTTCCTCCCCCATGGCTTTCTCGCTCGTAAACTCCGCGACATAAGCTTCGATTCCCGGAATCACGCCGACGTGGGCCTTTTTAACATAAAAGAACATCGGCCGGGAAACAGGATATTGTTGGGCCGAGATAGTGTCGTAATCCGGTGCGATTCCATCCATGGGAATGGCTGAAATTTTGTCGCCATTTTGGTCCAAGAAACTGAAACCGAATATACCTAAAGCTTTGGGGTTGGCATTCAGCTTTTGAACGATCAAATTGTCGTTTTCGCCCGCCTCGATGTACGCGCCGTCCTCCCTGACCGTTTGGCAAATTCCTTTATACTGTGCTTCGTCCTTTTCTTTCCAAGCCTTAATCCATTTGAAGGTCTGACAGCCGCCTTCCAGCGCCAACTCGGCAAAGGCGTCTCGTGTACCGGAAGTCGGCGGCGGCCCCAGCACTTCGATCTTGACATTCGGCAAAGCCGGATTGATTTGGTTCCAAGTCTTGTACGGATTATCTACCAGTTTGTCGCATTCTTGGCAGGATGGATCGGGCACTTTCTTGGCGAGCGCCAGAAACACTTCGCGGCGCGTCAACTCCATCGCCTCCGCTGACTTGGCGTGGGCCAACACAATCCCGTCATAACCGATTTTCACCTCGGTAATTTCTTTTACGCCGGCTTTCTGACAGGCAGCCAACTCGGCCTTTTTCATCGGACGTGACGCATTGGCGATATCGGGGTATTGAACGCCAACACCGCTGCAGAAAAGCTTAATGCCGCCGCCGGTTCCGGTCGACTCGATTTTTGGAGTCTTGAATTTGCCGCCTCTCCCGAATTGTTCCGCGACTACCGTCGCAAACGGATAAACAGTCGAAGAACCCACAATACTGATGTAATCGCGGGCTGCTTCGGCGTGTGCCTTAGCGCCGAACAGCGCCATCGAGATGACCGCTGCGAACCCCAAGAATTTATTTTTCACTAGATCCCCCATCGTAAACTGAATATCAACCACGGCTAGATTCCGGAAATCGCCTCACAGCAGGACATTTTTAACAAAGAATTGTTACCGTAATATTTCAATCCGCCATGGGTCCGAACGCCGTATTTAGATCTCATCAACCTACAAAAGTGTGCCCCAATCAACTCGAGGCCGAAAAACTATGGATTTGAAGTGGCCAGGTTTTGTGCCAGCTCGACTCGGTCCTCTACAGAAAGCGGTATTTCAGCCATACGTTCGACTTGGCGCAAACGAGGCAGAATGCCGATTTTATTGGCGAGCTGAATGCTCAAGCCCGGTCTAGCGTTAATTTCAAGCATCAATGGACCAAAATTCTTATCCAAAACAATATCGACACCGATAAACCCCAACTTGACCAAATCGTGACAGCGCGCCGTCAGCGCAAGAATTTCACTCCAATACGGAATTTCCAATCCGGCTAGCTTGCCTCCCGTATCCGGATGCTGATCAATGGGCGTTTCGCGCCAGACACCGGAAAACGTTCGCCCACTCGCCAAATCTATCCCGACCCCAATGGCACCCTGATGGAGATTCGCCTTGCCGTCGGATAATCGCGTCGGCAGCCGCATCATGGCCAACACCGGCACCCCTCGGAACACGATTGTTCGGATGTCCGGCACGCCCTGATAGCTGATCTGATCGAATATCGGGTCGAATTTGACCCGATATTCGATCAACGCCGAATCGGGCAACCCGCCCAGACTGTACATACCGCTCAAGATATTGGAAATGTGATGCCCCACTTCATCATCATTGGCCAAAGCGCCACTGGCTTTTCGATGGCGTCCGTTTTGGCGGCCGACGATGATCAGGATTCCCTCGCCGCCGCTGCCGTGCGCCGGCTTGATGACGAAATCCTCATACGGCTCGACCATCTCCCTTAACTTCTCGATTTGATGTTCGATCTCGACGATTCCGTACAGTTTCGGCACGGCAATGCCAGCGCTCAAAGCAAGCGCTTTGGTTTTGGACTTGTCATCGACCAAGGGAAAATAGCGGCGGGGATTATACGGGAGAATGAAATCAGCATTGCGTTCGTTCATTCCCATAATTCCCTGGCCGCGCAGGCGCTCCCAAGGAAATCGAATGCTCCAAAATCCCATATGCCTATCGTCTCAGCGCCGCTCTGAAACGCCATAGCTCGGTCAGGCGATAACCGGTATAGCGTCCGAGCAACAAGGTCATAGCGAGTACCACCAAGAGGATTTCCGGGAACACAAACACGAGATGTCCGAGGGTTTTACTGCTCATAATGAGATAGGCAAGCGAAGCAACCAGCAGACTTCCCAGTCCTTGTTTCAGGGCTTCGGCAGGACCCGACTCTTCCCAAACCAGAGACATTCGTTCTATGGTCATCGCTAAAATCACCATCGGGAACAGGGCTATCGAAAGACCACGATCTATACCCAATTTGTGGCTAAATAAGCTGACCGTCGCCATCAGCAAGATAACGATGATCAGCACCGACGCCAAACGGGGAACCAATAGAAGCTTTAGATATTCCAGATAGAAGCGGATGAGGAGTCCCGACGCCACGAGTACGCAAAAAAGCATCACGCCCCATAAGAGTTCGGTCTCTCGAAAAGCCAACGCGATCAAAACCGGCATAAAGGTACCGAACGTTTTGATGCCGATGACATTGCGCAAGAACACGATAAAAAACGCGCCTACCGGCACCAAGAGCAGCACGCGATAGACGTTTTGAGTTTGTACCGGAAGGCTGAACAGAGAAAACTCCATGATGCGCGAACCCATCTGCCGCGCTCGCTGCTCGGCTACTAGGGTCATGTCCTGAGTATGTTTTCTCACCGAATATTCGACTTTGGCATGCTTGCCGCCCGTTACCTCGAGCACCGGAGAATCTCCCAAATGCCACACGACGGCTTCTTTGGGAAATCCGGTTTCACCCGTTTCCGGACCGAACGGCAGCCAACCGACACCGTCGAAGATTTCCAGCCAAGGCGTCAAGGCGCCGTGACTGATACCGTCCCTGAGAATCAGGACATGTGTCATTCGCGCCGGAACATCCGCGGCAGCCAGCAAATTTATGACTCGGCGAACCCAGTCTTCGGAACCCTGGATGTCCTGCCTGAGCAAAACGACGTTAGGATCGGGAGTCGGCGCATTAAGGCGCAACAACAGCTCACGGGCAAACGTAGCGGCATCGGCGGATTTGCTGCGCACCTCGTCCAGCAAGGCCCATGCGGCCGAACGCATCAACTCCGGAAACTCGGATGCCTGTACACTGGGTACCGAAGAGATTGCGGAAGGCAAGGTCGCCATCGGATCGCGGGCCAGATTAATGCGGTAATAAAGCACCTGATAACCTTTTACCCGCCGCACTGCCCATTCAGCGAAGCGCCGTGTCCCGTCATCCTCGGTCGTCAGGCCATAATTGCTGGATACGAAGTTCTCGTCGACGACCGTGTAACCAACAGGGGCGCGGGGAATGGAGAAATGCACCTTTACCGGCGTATCCCGCTTCGCCTTGAATTCGATGCGCGCCTCGACGGTCCACACTTCCGCCTGCTCTGTAGGCAGCAAAGGCAAACCGAGCCGGGTTACCTTGTACCAGCACAGCGAAACACCGATGGCCACCAAGACCAATGCCAGTATCTTAACGTGCAGGTTCCGCAAGAATTTATCCTACGTTAAGGGTGACAGTCGAACCGTGCGTCTATTTGCTTTTGTTTTGGTCAGACTCGCTAGACACACAAGGGTCGCTATCCGCTTTATACAAAAAGGTGTCCCCCGAGTCGACCAGCGCTACGTCTTTGAGAAAACTTCGGCCTAAAAGCACCGGGTAATTGAAATTGCTCCGATCGACAAGAGTGAACTCGGTTTCGTAATTTCTGCCATTCTTGCACAGCACCAGCTTCACGACGTCACGCTTGGTCGCGCGTGTCTTACGCTCCTTGATATAAACAGTCCGGACTAGAGGACGCTCAACCGTGATGGATTTATCGTCGTCGGTTCCGGTCAGCGTGAAACGTACCCATTCCTCACTATTTTTCGTAAAGTGCTCGATGTTGTCGGCATGCAAAGACGACGTTTTGGCGCCGGTATCCAGCTTCGCCGTTATGCGGATGTTCCATGGCTTGAGAAACACGGATTCCAGCCAGCCCATGACGGCTTTTTCGCGGACGGCCGATTGCGCCTCGGCAGCCAAAATCGCGATTGAGAGTGTCAACAAGAAGATCAAGGTGCCGAATCGCATCACGAAGCTATAGATTTGGAGCACTCGTCTACGCTAACGGGAATCGACGAGCGGCGGAACACGATTAAGGACGTGAGGCTGGTGGCGTCGGATAGCTGCCAACGGCGTAGAATGGCACGACCGCAGATACTCTTCACATTCACCACGCGGGGAACGACTTGCCGAAGCTGACTTCTCCGGCAAGTACAAGAAAGCAAAACTAATTTAGAATCGATCCAAACCGGGGAGTTGGATCAAGACTAATCTTCGACTATCGTCAAACCTTTTTTCTGGCTCGCGTAATAAGCGGAGATATCCTTCATATCTTCCTCTGACAGCCCTTCGGCGATGCCATTCATGATCGGATTTTTCCGGGCCCCGGATTTGTAATCCTGCAAAGATTTAATGAGATAGCTCTCATGCTGTCCGGCAAGACGCGGAAAGTTCGGATCGGTCGTATTGCCGTCTTCTCCATGGCATCCCCCACAGCTTTCCGCTTTCCCTTGCCCGACTGCCGGATTGCCGGTAACGGGCAATTTGACGTTTATTGCACGGAACCGCGATATATAAGCGGCGATGTCCTCTATATCTCGATCGCTCATGTTCGCCGCGTTTCCAAGCATGCTTCCGTGCTTACGCTGTCCGGAACGGTAAGCCTTAAGCGCTGAAACGACATAATCGGCGTGCTGCCCCCCGACGCGCGGCACATGATAGGTGGGATAGGCATTCGTGTACCCAGCCACCCCGTGACACCCTTCGCAAGTATAAAACTTCGTTTTTCCCGCTTCGGGATCTCCGGCCGCATTGACGCCCGGAACGATTAACGCACCAGCCAAACCTGCAGCCATCAGGCCCCACAAATTATTTGTTTTCATTCAATGTGCTCCAAGAATCTACGGACTTATCAAACTAGCGAAACAGGCGCCGCGATGAATTGCTCCCCCGCATAGACAGCAAAAACCCGGATTGAACCGGGCAGCATGTCGGGGACAACGAGGACCCCAAAGTTAAACGAATTATATTACTGATAAATCACTGTTTGACAATCGCTCGACAAAAAACGGCAAGCCGATTTTGAGAGATCGGCCCGCCGTTTGGATGCCGTCCTACATGCTCAGCGCTTGTTTCAAGGCTTCTTCTACGTCACCCGCATCGATCGTTGCTGCCGCTTCGACTTCCTCGCCCTCCGCGAGCTTCGCCCGGCGTTTGCGATCGAGATGGTAGGCCAATCCCGTTCCGGCGGGAATCAAGCGACCAACGATAACGTTTTCCTTCAGCCCGAGGAGCTTGTCGCTCAAACCGCGAATCGCGGCTTCCGTCAGCACACGAGTAGTCTCTTGGAAAGAGGCGGCGGAAATAAACGACTCGGTAGACAACGAGGCTTTTGTAATACCCAAGAGAACCGGCTCGTAGCACGCCGGAATCTTGCCTTCGGCCTCGGCCTTATCGTTCTCCTCCAGCACCCGCGCACGATCGGCTTGCTCACCCTTGAGGAAAATGGTGTCGCCGGGGTCCGTAATTTCAACCTTTCTCAGCATCTGGCGAATGATAACCTCGATGTGCTTATCGTTGATCTTCACGCCTTGCAGCCGGTAGACGTCCTGGATTTCCTTCACCAAATAAGATGCCAATTCGGCCACCCCACGAAGCCGGAGGATGTCGTGAGGCGTCAGATCGCCCTCGGCTATCGTTTCACCTTGTTCCACATGCTCGCCCTCGAACACCGTGATGTGACGCCATTTCGGGATGAGCACTTCATGCTGGTGGCCGTGGGCATCGGTAATAATGATGCGACGCTTGCCTTTCGTCTCCTTGCCGAAGCTGACGGTGCCGGTAGCCTCCGCCAAAATTGCCGGATCTTTCGTCTTACGGGCTTCGAAAAGATCGGCAACTCGAGGTAGACCACCGGTAATGTCGCGAGTCTTACTGGACTCTTGAGGAATCCTCGCCAAGACGTCACCGACCTGCACCAAATCGCCGTCGTGAATACCGATGATGGCACCGGCCGGCAGAAAATATTGGGCCGCGATTTCCGTAGAGGGAATCCGAATGTCGTTCCCTTGCTCATCGACCAGCTTGACCATCGGCCGCAAATCCTTGCCCGCGCCACCTCTCTGCTTGGGATCGATGACCACCATGGAGCTCAAGCCCGTCACTTCGTCCGATTGCTCGCGAACCGTGACGCCCTCAATGAAATCGACCAGCTTGGCGTAACCCTTAACTTCGGTAACAACCGGGTGGGTATGCGGATCCCAGTTCACCACGACCTGACCGGCCCTGACCGGACTGCCCTCGCGTACCGACAAAACGGCACCGTAAGGGATCTTGTAGCGCTCACGCTCACGGCCGTGTTCGTCGATCACGCTGACTTCACCCGACCGCGAGACGGCGACCAGGTTGCCGTCCTTGTTGACGACCGTCTTCAGATTAGTCAGCTTGATCGTACCCGCGGATTTCACTTCCACGTTGCTAATGGCTGCCGACCGGGATGCCGCACCGCCGATGTGGAAGGTGCGCATGGTCAGCTGGGTGCCGGGTTCGCCGATCGACTGAGCCGCGATAACCCCAATCGCCTCGCCGCTATTGACCTTGTGGCCACGCCCCAGATCGCGTCCGTAACACGTAGCGCAAACGCCGTAGCGGGTTCTGCAGCTGATGACCGACCGTACGCGCACGTTGTCGACGCTATGGGCTTCCAGCACATTCACGGCGTGTTCATCCAGGATCGAGCCGGCGGTCAGGATCAACTCCTGAGTGGACGGATCTCTGACGTCCTCGGCCAATGCCCGTCCGAGCACCCGCTCAGCCAGAGGCTCGACCACATCGCCGCCCTCGATCAAGGGCGCCATGAGCAAACCGTCATTGGTGCCGCAATCGTCTTCGGTGATGACCAAATCCTGGGCCACATCCACAAGCCGGCGCGTGAGATAACCCGAGTTCGCGGTCTTGAGCGCGGTATCGGCGAGACCTTTACGAGCGCCGTGAGTCGAGATGAAGTATTGAAGAACGTCCAATCCTTCCCGGAAGTTGGCGGTAATGGGCGTTTCGATGATCGACCCGTCCGGTTTCGCCATAAGGCCGCGCATACCGGACAACTGGCGAATCTGCGCCGCGGAACCACGGGCACCGGAATCGGCCATCATAAAGATCGAGTTGAAGGACTTCTGCTCGGCGGTTTGTCCATCGGGCATCTCGACTTTTTCCGTACCCAGTCCTTCCATCATGACCTTAGCGACTTGGTCGTTCGCATGCGACCAGATATCGACGACTTTGTTGTAGCGCTCGCCGTCGGTCACCAAACCCGAAGCATACTGATTCTGGATCTCCTTAACTTCCAGTTCTGCGGCCCGGATAATTTCTTCCTTCCGAGTCGGGATAGCCATGTCGTCGACACCGAAAGACATGCCGGCGCGGGTCGCGTGAGAAAAGCCCAGATACATCAACTGATCGGCAAAGACAACCGTGGCTTTGATGCCCAAAGTGCGATAGCAGTAGTTGATCAGTCTGGAGATCGCCTTCTTGGTCATATCCTGGTTGATCATCTCGAACGGGATTCCCTCCGGCACGATGGTCCAAATCAGCGCGCGCCCCACAATGGTTTCAACCCGCTTAAACGCGGTCGTTCTTTCGCCGTTCTCCCCGACAATGGTTTCATGGATCCGAACATGCACGCGGGCATGGAGATCGACTGACTTGGTTTGAAACGCTCGCTGAACTTCGGCCACGTCCGCGAAAAACATGCCGGTTCCTTTGGCATCGATTCTTTCGCGGCTCATGTAATAGAGCCCTAACACCACGTCCTGGGTAGGATTGATGATCGGCTCGCCGTTGGCCGGCGACAGAATGTTGTTCGTCGCCATCATCAGCGTGCGAGCTTCCAACTGCGCCTCCAGAGAAAGCGGAACGTGAACCGCCATCTGGTCGCCGTCGAAGTCGGCATTGAAGGCCGTGCAGACCAAGGGGTGCAACTGGATCGCCTTACCCTCGATCAGGATCGGCTCGAAAGCCTGGATGCCGAGCCTGTGCAGCGTAGGCGCACGGTTCAGCAAGACCGGATGCTCGCGGATCACCTCGTCGAGAATATCCCAAACTTCCGCGCTTTCTTTTTCCACCATTTTCTTGGCGGCCTTGATCGTGGTCGCAAGCCCGCGGAACTGAAGTTTGCTGAAGATGAACGGCTTGAACAATTCGAGAGCCATCTTCTTCGGCAAGCCGCACTGGTGCAACTTCAAGGTAGGACCGACAACGATCACCGAACGGCCGGAATAGTCCACGCGCTTTCCGAGCAGGTTCTGGCGGAATCGCCCCTGCTTGCCTTTGATCATATCGGCTAGCGATTTGAGCGGCCGCTTGTTCGAGCCGGTTATGGCGCGTCCGCGACGGCCGTTATCGAGCAAGGCGTCGACAGCTTCCTGCAGCATGCGTTTTTCATTGCGCACGATGATGTCCGGCGCATTGAGATCCAACAGCCGCTTCAGGCGATTGTTGCGATTGATCACGCGGCGGTATAGGTCGTTCAAGTCCGAGGTGGCGAAACGGCCGCCATCGAGCGGAACCAGAGGACGCAATTCCGGCGGCAATACCGGCAAAACGGTCAGAATCATCCACTCGGGACGATTGTTGGACGAAATCAGCGATTCGATCGCCTTGAGGCGCTTGGTGTGTTTCTTGATCTTCGTTTCGGAATTGGTCGAATCGATCTCTTCCCGCAGCGTGGCTACTTCCGCGTTGAGATCCATGGTCTTCAGCATCTCATAGATCGCTTCGGCACCCATTTTCGCGACGAATTCATCGCCGTGCGTCTGTACCGCCTGCTGATATTCCTCTTCGGTCAAGAGCTGGCCGCGCGTGAGCGGGGTCATGCCATGATCGATAACGACATACGATTCGAAATAGAGCACCCGCTCGATTTCGCGCAGGGTCATGTCGAGCAGCAACGCGATTCGAGACGGCAGCGATTTGAGAAACCAGATATGCGCGACAGGGCTGGCCAGTTCGATATGGCCCATGCGCTCCCGACGGACTTTGGACAGAGTCACTTCGACGCCGCATTTTTCGCAAATGACGCCGCGATGCTTCAGGCGTTTGTATTTGCCGCAAAGACATTCGTAGTCGCTGACCGGGCCGAAAATTTTTGCGCAGAACAAACCGTCGCGCTCCGGCTTAAAAGTACGGTAGTTGATCGTTTCGGGCTTCTTCACTTCTCCGTAAGACCAGGACCGAATCATATCGGGCGAAGCAAGACTGATGCGGATGCTATCGAATTCTTCCGCCTGGTTTTGACGCTTTAAGAAGTTAATGAGATCTTTCACAGACGTTCTCCTAAATTCGGTTCTGCCGATCCGGACCTTTAGACGGTCCGGATCATGCGTCTAGCGTATTAGTCCTGTTCCAACTCGATGTTGATGCCGAGGGATCGAATCTCTTTGATCAACACGTTGAACGACTCGGGCATGGCCGCCTCCATGCGATGGTCACCATCGACTATGTTCTTGTAGATCTTGGTACGCCCGGTGACGTCGTCCGATTTGACCGTGAGCATTTCCTGAAGGGTATAGGCTGCGCCATAAGCTTCCAGCGCCCAGACTTCCATCTCCCCGAAGCGCTGACCGCCGAACTGGGCCTTGCCACCCAAAGGTTGCTGCGTAACCAGACTGTACGGTCCGGTGGAGCGGGCATGCATCTTATCGTCGACCAGATGGTTAAGCTTGAGCATATACATATAGCCGACGGTGACGGCCCGATCGAAGATTTCGCCGGTACGTCCGTCCGTTAGCCGCGTTTGGCCGCTTTCCGGTAGATCCGCCAAGCGCAACATGGTCTTGATATCGTCCTCGGTGGCACCGTCGAAAACCGGCGTAGCCATGGGCACCCCTCCCCTGAGGTTGGAGGCGAGTTCGAGAATCTCGTTATCGGACAACAGGTCTAAATCTTCGTTCTTGCCACTGCAGTTATAGACTTCCTTCAAGAACTGGCGCGTTTCCTCGATCTTGGCCTTGGCTTCCAGCATCTTGCCGATCTTGAGCCCCAACCCTTTGGCAGCCCAGCCAAGATGGGTTTCCAATACCTGACCGACATTCATACGCGAAGGCACGCCTAGCGGGTTGAGCACGATGTCAACTGGAGTTCCGTCCGCAAGATAAGGCATATCCTCGACGGGGACGATCTGAGAAATAACACCCTTGTTACCGTGGCGTCCCGCCATCTTGTCACCCGGCTGGATGCGACGCTTGACGGCCAGATAGACCTTGACCATCTTCAAGACCCCGGGCGGCAAATCATCGCCCATGGCGATCTTTTTCTTTTTTTCCTCCAGCCGCTTGTTCATTTCCTCGCGCTGCTGAGCGATCTGCTCGGCGATGGCTTCGAGTTGAACGTTCAAGTCTTCGTCTTGTAGGCGAATCTCCAGCCACTGGGACTGTTTGAGTCCCTCCAGATACTCGCGGGTGATTACCTCTCCGGAGCGCAGCCTGTTCGGGCCCGATTCGGCCAGCTTGCCCAGCAGCATCTGCTCCACACGCTGGTAAAAGTCCTTTTCGATGATCCGCAACTGGTCGTTCAGGTCCTTCTTGACCCGGTCGATTTCCGCCTGCTCGATCTGCTTCGCCCGATCGTCCTTTTTGACGCCGTCACGAGTGAACACTTGGACGTCAATGACAGTGCCGTCCATGCCGGAGGGCACGCGCAGAGATGTGTCTTTCACATCCGACGCCTTCTCGCCGAATATGGCCCGGAGCAGTTTTTCTTCAGGGGTCAGCTGGGTTTCGCCTTTGGGCGTGACCTTCCCCACCAGAATATCGCCCGCCTTTACCTCGGCCCCGATATAAACGATCCCGGACTCATCCAGCTTGGCCAGCGCGGCTTCGCCGACATTCGGAATATCGGCAGTGATTTCTTCCGGTCCGAGTTTAGTATCGCGAGCGACGCAAGTTTTTTCCTCGATATGGATGGTCGTGAAGCGGTCGTCCTGCACCACTCGTTCGGAAATCAGGATAGAGTCCTCGAAATTGCATCCATTCCAGGGCATGAACGCCACCAGAAGGTTCTGACCCAAGGCTAGTTCACCCATGTCGGTGGACGGTCCGTCTGCGAGGATGTCGCCCTTCGCGACGCTGTCACCCAGTTTTACTAGGGGCTTTTGATTGATACAGGTGTTCTGGTTCGACCGCGTGTACTTGGTCAGGTTGTAGATATCGACGCCCGGTACGCCTGCTTCGGTTTCGTCGTCGTTCACACGCACGACGATACGTCCGGCGTCCACGAACTCCACCGTCCCGCCACGCTTGGCGATAACCGTTACCCCGGAATCTCTGGCTACGATGCGCTCCATGCCCGTGCCGACCAAGGGCTTCTCGGTCCGCAGTGTCGGTACGGCCTGGCGCTGCATGTTGGATCCCATCAATGCCCGGTTGGCGTCGTCATGCTCCAGGAACGGGATCAGCGATGCCGCGACCGACACGATCTGGCGTGACGACACGTCCATGTAATTGATTTGATCGGCCGATGCAAGGGTAAACTCGTCTTTGTGCCGGCAAGAAACCAGGTCATCGATCAGTCGACCATTTTCATCCACCTTGGCGCTGGCCTGAGCAATGAAATACTTGCCCTCTTCAATCGCGGAAAGATATTCGATTTCGTCGGTGACGATGCCGTCGATCACCTTACGGTATGGCGTTTCGAGAAATCCGTATTCATTGGTACGCGCATAAACCGCCAATGAATTGATCAGACCGATATTGGGTCCTTCCGGCGTTTCGATGGGACAAACGCGCCCGTAGTGGGTCGTATGGACGTCTCGCACCTCGAAACCCGCACGCTCCCTAGCGAGGCCGCCCGGTCCCAAGGCCGAAACACGGCGCTTGTGGGTCACCTCGGACAACGGATTGTTCTGGTCCATGAACTGAGATAACTGGCTCGAGCCGAAGAACTCCTTGATCGATGCCGCGACCGGTTTGGCATTGATGATTTCCTGCGGCATCAGGTTCTCGGCATCCGCCAGGGACAGGCGCTCCTTGACGGCGCGCTCGACGCGGACCAGACCCAGCCGGAACTGATTCTCCACCATTTCGCCAACGGACCGTACACGGCGGTTGCCCAGATGGTCGATATCGTCGACCGTGCCTATGCCGTTACGAATATTGATGAGTTCCCTGAGGACATCAATTATGTCTTCTTTCGTCAGTACGCCCGGTCCGGTAATCTCCGAACGCCCGAGGCGGCGATTGAACTTCATCCGACCGACCGCCGACAGATCATAGCGGTCCGGGGAGAAGAAAAGATTGTCGAACAGCGTCTGCGCGGCTTCTTTGGCTGGCGGCTCACCGGGCCGCATCATGCGGTAGATTTCCACCAGCGCATCGAGCTGAGTCTCGGTCGTGTCGATCCGCATGGCGTTCGCCATGTACGGGCCGCGGTCGAGGTCGTTGATGTAAAGCGTGTCGATGGCCTCGATGCCGGCCGCAATGATGCGGCTCAATAGGTCCTCCGTGATCTCGTCGTTCACCTTGGCCACCAACTCTCCTGTGCTCGGGGCGATGACATTATGAGCGAGAATTTTGCCATAGAGGTAATCCCGCGGCACGTCCAATTGCTTCAGCCCCGCTTTATCCATCTGCCGGATGTGCCGAGCCGTGATCCGATGCCCCTTTTCTACAATCATCTGACCATCGGCCTTGATGTCGAAACTGGCGATGTCGCCACGCAAACGTTCGGGAATCAAATCAAGCAGAATGCCTTCTTTGATAAACGAGAAGCGATTGGTCTCGAAAAACAGTTTTATGATCTGCTCGTTATCGTAACCTAGGGCCCGCAAAAGAACTGTGGCGGGCAGCTTTCGCCGACGGTCTATTCGTACGTAGACACAGTCCTTGTGATCGAACTCGAAGTCCAGCCAGGATCCCCGATAGGGAATGATCCGCGCATTGAACAGAAGCTTCCCGGATGAGTGGGTCTTTCCGCGATCATGATCGAAGAACACGCCGGGCGAACGATGCAGCTGCGAGACAATCACGCGCTCCGTTCCATTGACAACGAAAGTCCCCGTGTCCGTCATGAGCGGGATTTCGCCCATGTAAATTTCCTGCTCTTTGATATCCTTCACGACCTTGGCACTGGCAGGCGCCTCACGGTCATAGATCACCAAACGCACCAGCACACGCAAGGGGGCCGCGTAATTCGCGCCCCGCTGCTGACATTCTTTGACATCGAACGTGGGCTCGCCCAAGGAGTAATTTACGTATTCGAGAATGGCATGCCCAGTATGGCTCTCGATCGGAAAAACTGATCTTAACGCGGCATGCAGACCCTCATCGACACGCTTGCTGGGAAGAACGTCAGCCTGCAGAAATCTCTTGTATGAATCGACTTGGGTTGCTAAAAGATAAGGGACTTCAAGTACGTCACGACGCTTGCCAAAGCTGTTACGAATGCGTTTTTTTTCGGTGAAAGAATAGGCCATAGTGGTTCCTTACCTTAAATGTTCAAACGAAATTACCACGATGTCTAAAAGGAAATTAGAAGACTCGGATGACCACTTGCGGATTAGAATTAGACATAGGACAGTAGAAGTAATTCGGCCGGGGACTCGATTGCACTGTACGCCTCAACTGCTCTCCGCTAGGACGAGCCATACACGTTTACGAAAGATCGTCGCAAGCGCCGAAAGGCCGGCAGCCATCAGCTGCCAGCCTTATAAAGGTCGACTTAGGTCAGACGGAGCAACAATTATTTAATTTCAACCGCAGCGCCGGCTTCGACCAATTGTTTCTTGATATCTTCGGCCTCTTGCTTGCTCACGCCTTCCTTGACCGTCGAAGGAACACCTTCGACCAGATCCTTAGCCTCCTTCAGACCCAAACCGGTGATCGCGCGAATCACTTTGATGACGTTCACTTTGTTATCGCCGAAGCCGGTCATAACAACATCGAACTCGGTCTTTTCTTCAGCCGCCGGTGCAGCCGATGCTGCCGGTGCCGCTACAGCTACCGCAGCTGCGGCGGAAACGCCGAATTTCTCTTCCATGGCGGAAATCAAATCCACTACTTCCATCACCGTCATGTTGGCAATGGTTTCTAAAATATCTTCTTTAGATACAGCCATCGAAATACTCCAAAATAAATCTTCTAACCTTGCTTACGCTGCCTGCTTTTGATCGCGCACCGCTGCCACCGTCCGAACCAGCTTGGCATGAGGCTCCGCCAGGGTTCTGACGAACTTCTCGATCGGCGCTTTCATTACGCCCATCAACATGGCCAAAGCTTGTTCTTTGTTCGGTAGCTTGGATAGCCGTTCGATCTCCGAGGCGCCATACAGCTTTCCACCCACAGCAACCAACTTCACTGCCAGTTTTTCATGCTGCTTCGAAAAGTCGTAGACCACGCGAGCCGCGGAACCTGGATCTTCAATCGAAAATGCCAAGATCAACGGCCCGACCAACCCTTCTTGCATGCACGCAAACTCGGTGCCTTCCACGGCCCGACGGGCGAGGGTGTTTTTGATAACCCTCAGATACACACCCGATTCGCGCGCAACCTTACGAAGGTTGGTCAGTTCAGAAACGGTTAACCCGCGATACTCTGCAGCTACTGCAGAGTGCGCTTGAGCGGCAATAGCAGCGACTTCTGCGACGACGGCTTTCTTGTCATCCAGTCTTAGCGCCACCTTTTACCTCCAATAGTAGTCTGAACAGTTGGGAACCATTCAGAGCCAAAAAACATCCAGAATCAGGATGCCCCTAAAAACGGCTCCTTTCACCGATCACGGATTCAGTACACCGTCTGCGCAGGCTTTATCGATTAAGCGCACCAGGCGCGCCTGCGGTCTTTGACGGTTACCGGCGGTGCCGGCAACCCAAAGTCTGTCTTACTTATGCCGCCAGACTACCATGATCGACCTGCAATCCAGGCCCCATGGTGGATGACACGGTAATTTTCTTCAGATAGACGCCCTTCGATGTGGAGGGCTTCGCCTTCTTAAGGTCGGATAGCAGCGCCTCGAGATTCTCCTTCAGCGCCACCGCCTCAAAGTTCACTTTGCCGATGGTGCAATGAATAATGCCTTTCTTGTCGGTTCGATAACGAACTTGTCCCGCCTTGGCGTTCTTGACCGCCCCTGCCACATCCGGAGTTACCGTGCCGACTTTGGGGTTGGGCATCAGGCCGCGCGGACCGAGAATCTGACCTAACTGCCCCACCACGCGCATTGCGTCCGGCGAAGCAATGACAACATCGAAATTGAGTTCACCTGCCTTGACTTGAGCGGCGAGGTCGTCCATACCGACGATATCCGCACCAGCCTCTCTCGCCGCGTCGGCGTTAGCGCCTTGCGCAAACACGGCGACACGAACGGATTTTCCGGTACCATGGGGCAGCACGGTCGCACCACGAACCGCCTGATCCGACTTTCTCGGGTCAACACCGAGATTTACGCTTACATCGACCGCCTCGACAAACTTGACTGTCGAAAGCTCTTTCAAGACAGCGAAGGCCTCGTCGGCAGCGTATATTTTTCCAGGCTGGAGCTTTTCTTTGATCGATTTAGCACGCTTACTCAACCTCGCCATTACACACCCTCCACATTCAGGCCCATGCTACGCGCACTGCCCGCTATAGTACGGATCGCTGCATCCATATCGGCCGCAGTCAGGTCAGGCGATTTCAAGGTGGCGATTTCCGCCAACTGCTCGCGAGTAACGGTTCCCACTTTGTTTGTATTCGGGTTGCTGCTACCCTTAGCCAAACCGATCGCTTTTTTCAGCAAAACCGAGGCCGGAGGCGTTTTCGTGATGAATGTAAAGCTACGATCGCTATATACCGTGATAACAACGGGCAGAGGCAATCCCTTTTCGACACCTTGCGTGTGAGCATTGAATGCCTTGCAAAACTCCATGATATTTACACCGCGCTGGCCGAGCGCCGGCCCGACGGGAGGACTGGGATTTGCTTCACCGGCCTTGACCTGAAGCTTAATATATGCGGTTATTTTCTTTGCCATTATTTACTCCTGATGGGTGATAACGCTTTAAAGCTCCCCATGCCCGCAACATACTGCCTACGCTCGCCGCGGGAAATTATGAACAACAGTAGGATTATGCTTTTTCGACCTGACCGAAATCGAGCTCAACCGGCGTTGAACGCCCGAAAATCAAAACCGACACACGGAGTTTGTTTTTCTCGTAATTGACTTCTTCCACCACGCCATTGAAGTCCTTAAAAGGACCCTCAACTACTCGGACAACCTCACCAACCTCGAAAAGCACCTTTGGCTTTGGTTTCGTTGCGCCTTCTTCGACCCGACTCAAGATGGCCTCGGCCTCCCGATCCGAGATCGGCGCCGGCCGATCCGATGTTCCGCCGATAAAACCAAGAACTCGCGGAACCTCTTTAACGAGATGCCAGGTTTCGTCGTTTAGCTCCATCTGAACCAGAACGTATCCCGGAAAAAACTTGCGCTCGCTTTTCCTTTGCTGCCCCATACGCATCTCAACAACCTCTTCTGTAGGGACAAGAATCTTCCCAAAGAAGCGTTCCAAGCCCGACCGCTTAATTCGCTCTTCCAGAGAACGCTTTACTTGATTCTCGAAATTGGAGTACGCATGCACTACGTACCAACGCAATGCCATGCTATGCCCCCTGCCCGGTCAGCTGGCTAATTACCCAGAACAGGAACATATCTAGCAGCCACAGCATTAAGCCGACAAGGAAAACCAAGGCCATAACGATTAATGTTGCCTGCACCGTTTCTTGGCGCGTCGGCCACACCACCTTTCTAACCTCAACCCTCGCCTCTTTCAGAAAACCCCAAAAGCTCTTTCCGAGCGAGGTCGTTAAAATCATTGCAACCGAGGCTATCGACAAGCCGACGACACCGAGCACTCGGTACAATAAAGACTGCTGAGAGAAGTAGTAAAAACCGACTACTCCAGCAATCAACAAACCGATTGCGAGCACGAGCTTCGCCGTGTCGATGACCGAAGAACCTGACTCTGCTCGAGCAGCCATGAACACCCTAACCAAAATTAAAAGCGATTACTTTGCAGCAGAGATGGCAGGCCAGGAGGGACTCGAACCCCCAACCTGCGGTTTTGGAGACCGCTGCTCTGCCAATTGAGCTACTGACCTATATACCCTGCCGACTTGACAAGTCGCCCGCGCGGTAACGCGCAGAACCCGCGACTTCTACTCCAACACCTTGGACACGACACCGGCCCCGACGGTCCGGCCGCCTTCGCGCACCGCAAAGCGCAAGCCTTCCTCCATCGCGATCGGCGCGATCAATTTCACCGTGATCTTGACGTTGTCCCCCG
>NZ_JBDIVO010000022.1:0-29639 GCF_039794385.1 Methylocaldum sp.
AATAGCAAACCGTTGCAAGTGGCGCCAAGCGGGTCTTGAGAAGACGCAAGAAGGTTGTCTTGCCGATGCCTTCCGGTCCGCATACGACGATGGGCTGAGCCAAGTTAACCGCCAAGTGCGAAAGCAGGTCGAACTTTTGTATGCGTGCCGCAGAAATTAGCGATAAGGATTGCCCGCCATGAGCGCTCTCACGACCGCTGGTAGGCGATGGAAGCTCAGCCGCGCCCATCATATTCACTCAAGGTAGCCCGAAGCAACTCGAGATCGACCGCCATAGGCAAAGTTGCCCGCCCGATCTTTTCCAGCAAGATTAACCGCAGCTTACCCGCCACGTTTTTTTTGTCGACGGCCATCAGGTCCAAATAGCGGTCTACATCCAAATCCGCTGGCGGCATCACCGGCAGCCGTGCCCGCCTAAGCAGCGAAATGATGCGCTCGACGCTATCCGTATCCAGCCAACCCAACCGTCGTGAGAGATCTGCGGCCTGACAGATTCCGATCGCTACTGCTTCGCCGTGCAGATAGCTTCCGTAACCCATTCCTGTTTCAATGGCATGCCCAAAGGTGTGCCCCAAATTCAGTGTTGCTCTCACCCCGGACTCCCGCTCGTCTTCGGCTACAACCTCCGCCTTGTTGATACAGGATCTCTCGATGGCGTAGGTTAGGGCGTCGGCATCGCGGCCCAAAAGCATCTCCAGGTTGGCTTCCAGCCAGACGAAAAATTCGAAATCGCGGATAAGACCGTATTTGATCACCTCGGCCAAGCCGGCGCTAAACTCCCGGTCAGCCAATGTATCGAGCGTCGAAGTATCGGCCAGCACGCATTGCGGCTGATAAAAAGCCCCGATCATGTTCTTGCCGCGCGGATGATTGACTGCGGTTTTTCCACCTACGGAAGAATCCACCTGCGCCAGCAAAGTCGTCGGAATTTGAATGAACGGCACGCCCCTCTGATAACACGCGGCGGCGAAACCCACCAGATCGCCGATTACCCCGCCCCCTAGGGCGATGAGAGACGCGTCTCGGCTGAATTTTCGGACAAGCAACTCATCGAAGATGACCATTGCCGATTCGATGCTTTTATAAGACTCGCCGTCCGGCAAAACCACCTCGGCGGTCTGCTTGCCGTCTAGGCTCTGTCTGACCCGGTCCAAATAGAGGGGGGCAACCGTTTCGTTGGTAACCACCATGACTTGGCTGGAACTGAGGTGCCTAGACAGGAGTTCGCCGGACTCCAGAACTCTCGAACCGATATAAATTGGATAGCTGCGTTCGCCCAGGCTGACAGTCAGGGTTTTCATGAATTCGCGTTTGCTCGGTTATAGGCTTTCAAGATTTGGCGGACGGCGCTGCGGCTGGAATGCGTTCCCGTATCCACGATGAAATCGGCCAAAGAGCGATAAATCGGCTCCCGCACCCGCAACAACTCTTGTAGTCGCTGGCGAGGATTTTCGGTCTTGAGCAGCGGCCGGTTGGAATCTTTGTGAGTTCTCTCAAGCTGCTTTTCGACCGAACACTGCAGATATACGACGAATCCCCGCCCATGCAGCACTTCTCGATTCTTCGGCAACAGAATCGATCCCCCCCCGGTAGCCAACACTATTCCGTCCTCGCAACACAACTCGGCCAAAACTTCGGATTCTCGCCTTCTGAAGCCTTCCTCACCCTCATACTCGAAAATCATAGGGATACAGACGCCGGTGCGATGTTCTATCTCCCTGTCACTATCCACGAATCGGACACCCAAGGCTTTGGCCAGAAGTCGCCCAATGGTCGTCTTGCCCGCTCCCATGGGCCCGATCAAATAAATATTGTGCGTATGTCTCATGCTGCCCGAGGTGAGAAATCGGGTCATCATACCATGTGTGTCGAAAATACCGGGCAGTAACACTCACAGCCGGCCTGAAAACAAAAAGGCGCCGCCGTTTAAGGCCGCGCCTTTGTTTCCAATGTCAGCAGAAATCAGCGAAGGGCGAGATCTTGCTTGAGAACTTTCGGCGTGATGAAAACGAGCAACTCCCTTTTTGTATCTTCGACATTATTTCTCCGGAACATATATCCGATTCCCGGCAGATCCCCGAAAAACGGAACTTTGTCGGTGTTATTCCGATTCAAGCCCTCGTAAACGCCTCCCAACACCACGGTTTCCCCGTTGGCAACTTGTGCCGTCGTTTCGATCTCGCGCTTATCGATTGCCGGGCCAACTGGCGTTTGCTGGCCTTGTTCATCTTTCTTGATCAACAATTCCATCAACACTTGATCGTCGGGCGTGATATGCGGCGTCACATTCAGCTCAAGCACTGCCTGCTTGAAGGTGATGTTGGCCGACGCTCCTCCCCCCGCTACAACCGTAGTTTGATAAGGAATCTCGACACCCTGCTTGATGACCGCCTTGGTCTGGTCCGAGGTAATCAGCCGAGGATTGGAGACTGTTTCGCTACGCCCCTCACGCTGTGCGGCCGATAACTCGAGATCAAGCAAGTAATCGCCCGCTTTGATGAGAGTGAATCCAAGGGCGCTCGCGCCACCAGTCGCGGCGGTTGCCGCGCCCTGAGCCGCGAGATCCACCAGCACGTCGGCGTTGGTCGACTTCTCCCCGCCGGCGGCCGGTTGCTGGAAAATGACGCCGCTTGATCCCGAACCTGCATCTGAAAAGGAATCGGCGCCTCTCCCTTTAACCAGCCTGTTGACCTGAAGCCGACTACCCAAATCCCTCAGAAAATCGTTTCTGGCAATGACGATCCGAGATTCGATCAGTACCTGCCGAATTGGCTTGTCCAACTGGCGAACAAGATCGCGGACTCGCTCCAAATTGCGCGGAGTATCTTTCACGATCAACTGATTGGTCCGCGGATCGACGGTTACGTTACCCCGACCGGATAAAACCGATTGACTCACATCCAGTGTCGATACGGCTGTGGATGCCGACGCACCGCCGATGCCGGCCGGTTGACTCATGGATTGGCTAATCCGTTCAGTGGTGCCGACTAAAACTTTCTTGATATCTTCGGCCGTGGTGTAGTTGATCTGGATGATTTCCGTCCGCAGCGGCTCCAAATCTTCCACGACTTTCTGAGCTTCGAGTTCCTCCTTCTCCTGTTTATTGATTTCTTCCAACGGTGCGACGCGGATGATGTTTCCTTCTTGCCGTTTCCCCAATCCCTTGGACTTGAGGACCAATTCCAAAGCCTGATCCCACGGAACATCGTTGAGCCGAAGGGTTACATTCCCCTGAACGGTATCGCTGGCAACAATATTCAAGTTGGTAAAATCAGCCAGAATTTGAAGAACAGACCGCACCGGAATGTCCTGGAAATTTAGCGTCAGCTTCTCGCCCGAGTACGAGAAATTCTTTTTCTTGATTTCCTCTTTTTCCATTTTGGTCAACGGACGAAATTCCACCGTCAGGACGTTATCGGTCTGGTAAGAGGAATAATCGTAGTCGTCGGAAACCGTCGCTACGACCATCCTCGCATGGGCACCTTCCGTCGTGGCGTCGACGGAACGGACAGGAGTAGCGAAATCCATGACGTCGAGCCTGCGCTCCAATTGCGGAGGCAGACCCGTGTCGGCAAATCTGACAATGACCTTTTGTCCCTCTTCGTGGATATCAACCAAGGACTTAGGATCGCTCAGCGTCACTAGAAGTCGTCCCTCACCCTTTTCGCCACGACGAAAGTCAATGTTTTCAATCCGCCTATCGCTTCCGCCGAGTGGCCGATCCATAAACTGCGATTTTGTCGATGCTGCGCTCGCGGCGGCAATCGGTGCAGTGCCGCTTTGCAGTGTGATAAGAATATTGTCACCGTCTAGCCGGCTGGTGTAGGGCATCATGTTGGTCAAATTGATGACCACGCGGGTACGACCGGACGATTCCACGGCTTGAACACTTTGAGCTCCACCCACATTGATCGGCACTAATTTCTGGTCCAAACCGTTCGTTACGCCGGGCAAATCCAGTGCAATGCGGGCGGGATTTTCGGTATGGAAGATTCTCGGCTCTCTGGCGGGCCCACTTAAACCCAAAAGCAGCTGTAAGTTATCCCCAGGCAGGATCGAAAAATCCACGGACTTAAGTACAAGCCCCTCCGCCTGACTGACGGGCAGATGCAGGGACAAACCGATCAGAATAAGACCCATCATTCTTTTGTATCGCTGCCGTGCGGCCGACGCGATACGGTTACCTATTTCCGCTCTCATTTCTTCTCCCCCACTTCCGCCAAGTCAAGAGACGCTTTACGTTCACGCCATGCCCCGGGACTGTCGGATATGATTTCTACCAATTCGATCAAGTTTTCTTTGATGTTGACGATCTTGCCGAAGTTTTTTCCCATGTGATTACCGACGCGCACCCGGTGAATCGTTCCGTCGGTAGCTTTCACTAATCCCCACAGCGAACCTTGCCGATCGACCGTTCCGACCATGCGTAGCGTATCCAGCTCGTAGGATTCCAGTTCCTCCTTAGGGCGATTGATATCTGGCCGGATGCTACTCGCAATTTTTTCCTCTTCAGTCTCCTGAGCCTTCTCATCGATAACGAAAGGATTTCGCAAATCCTCCGCATTGAATACAAATGGCTCTACTGTCTTAACTTCCGGCAACGGCTCGACTGATCCTTTCTGACGTGCCTTGACCTCTGCAACGTAGGCCTGTAAATCCGTCAAATCGTCCCCGGCGCATCCGGTTAGTCCGATAGCGAGCATCCACGACACGAGGAGTCGTGGATGGCACGGCGGTACCAAAAACTTCAAGTGCCCACCCATAGTGCTACTTTCTTTGTTGTGGCTTTTTAACTTGATTCGCTGGAGCAGGCCCCTCGTCCAGGTAGCGATAAGTCCTGACCAGCGCGCTCATGACCAATGGGTCCTTTGCGGATTTCTTTGCTCCCGCATCCTTGTTGTGGGCTGCGATCTTCACGTTATGTATCGTTACGATTCGCGGTAACGACGCCAGTCCGCTGATGAACGCACCGAACTCCATATAGTCGCCGATCACGCGGATTTCTATGGGTAACTCCGCATAGAACTCTTTGGCGATTTCGGCGCCGGGTTTGAAAAGCTCGAACTCCAATCCGGCCGCTAAGCCGGTTTGAGAAACGTCGACCAATAATTCGGGAACCTGGGTTTTATCGGGTAGCTGCCTGAGCAAATCGCCGAAACTCTTCTCGATTTCCGCCATTTGCTCCTTGTATTCTTCTAGATTTGCGGCCTTTTTTTGCCGCTGCTCAAATTTGTTCTTGAGTTCCAGTTCCTTGCTTTCTTCAGTTTCGAGCTGCGCGATTTGATCCTGAGTGTCCAAGTAGTACCCCAAGCCACTCAGAATTAGGCATAGTATGGTAATAATCGCCACCTTGATCGGTAGCGGCCACGCGCCCGCGTTTTCTATGTCCCAATTGATTTCGGAAAGATTCATGACGGTTTCCTTTCCTGATTGTCCGCCTTATCTCCTCCCTGCTTGACCTGAAGCGTAAAGCGGTTGCCCTGTGCTTTTTTGCTTTCCTTAGCCTCCTGCTTGGTCTCGATGATGTTTAAAAGGGGCTCCCTCATCCAAGGCGAAGACTCCAAATTCCGCATGTAAGCGGAAACTCGGGCATTGGACTGGGCCATTCCATTCATCGTCAGATTGCTATCCAACTGGGTTAAATCCGTTAGATAAACACCTTCGGGAATGGTACGCGCCAACTCATCGAACAAATGGACGATCTCGGGCCGGCTCGCTTGCAATCGCTGGATGACTTCCATCTTGGCGATCAGCCGTTTTTTCTTGGTTTCCAACTCTTCGATTTCCTTGATCTTCTGATCGAGCAGGGCGATCTCGGACTCCAAGTATTGATTACGCTGGCTCTGATAATCGATCATGCTGCCGATGAAATAATGAACGAAGCACAGAATCGCCCCGGTCGATAGCAACGCGGCCAGGGTAATAGCGACGAATTCCTTTTGCCGTTGTTTGCGATGTTCCGCACGCCAAGGAAGTAAGTTGATTCGAGCCATCAGTCCAAACTCCTTAATGCCAATCCACAAGCAGTCATAAGTGCCGGAGCATCATTGCTCAAACTTTGCGGTTTAACGCGCGGCGCGAGAGACATGGTGACAAACGGGTTGGCGGAAGTAGTGGGGATACCCAGAATGCCTTCCACGAAACGATCGATCCCTTGGATCGAGCCGCACCCTCCGGCCAACACGAGCCCGTCGACGGTGCGATGCGAGCTTGAAGACAGGAAAAACTGCAGCGAGCGGCCGATTTGCTGCGCCATCGCTTGTTTGAACGGCTCCAGCACTTCGAGCTGATAATTGTCTGGAAGACCGCCGTGTTTTTTTGCCAAACCGGCTTCCTCATAGGAAAGCCCGTAACGACGCTGGATTTCTTCCGTCAACTGCTTGCCGCCGAATCCCTGCTCGCGGGTGTAAATGATGCGGCGATTATGGATCACATTCAGGGTCGTCATGGTCGACCCGACATCAGCCACGGCGATGGTTTGATCCGAACTGTAGCCGGGCAGTTGATCCAAAATAAGATTGCACGCATTCTCCAGGGCGTACGATTCCACATCCACGACTTCCGCCTTGAGTCCGGCCATCTCCAGAGCCGCCACACGATCCTCCACATTCTCCTTACGAGAGGCGACCAGTAGCACATCGACCATGTCCGGATTTTTCTCGGCTTTGCCCTGCACCTCGAAATCCAGGCTCACCTCGTCCAGTGAGTAGGGAATGTATTGATCCGCCTCCAGTTCGATTTGCGCTTCCAACTCGTCATCGCTTAGAGAAGCGGGCATCGAGATCATCTTGGTTATTACCGAAGAACTCGGTACCGCCACCGCCGCGTGCTTCAATCGGGTGCCCGATTGCTTGATGACCGATTTGATAACATTGCCGATGATTTCAACCTTAGCGATGTTCTTGTCGATCACGGCGTCCAATGGCAACGGCGCGACAGCATAGCTTTCCACCCGATAGTTCTGTCCGTTTCTACTCAGTTCCAGCAGCTTTACGGCCGCCGTGCTGATATCGATGCCAAGTAACGGCGGTCTCTTGTGGTTCAAAAAAAACATCGATGACTTCCTAAACTGGCCTTGACCTCATGCAAGCGATACCGTGTCTTAATGGCGTTTCTCATCGCCCGCTAGACTCTGTACTGTAGTATAGTAGGGATTAGAAGTTTGCCCATGACACGCCAAACACCGATCAACCGTGCACTTCGGAGCTACTATTTGTAGCCGCAGCCTGAAAACACCTTTTTGATTGTCGAGTGAGAACCCGCAACAGTCGACGCCAAGCGCGCTCCCGTTCAGTGAGCCTCTTGAAGCTAATCTTTTTTTTCCTCCTTGCCGGATTCGCGAGTTTGGCCTTAGCCGCGTTCTTGCTTTATCGGTTCATCGAACCGCAACTCCCGGATATAGAAGTTTTGCGGGATGCGCGGTACCAGACTCCGATGAGCATTTACAGCAAAGATGGCCTCCTAATCGCGCAATACGGCGAAATGAAGCGCAGCCCGGTCAGCTTTTCCGAAGTGCCAGAAAAAGTCATTCAGGCTTTCTTGGCGGCCGAGGACAATCGGTTTTTTGACCATCCGGGCGTGGACTACCAAGGTTTATTGCGAGCGACGTTTTCCTTTCTTCGGACGGGCAAGAAGAAGCAAGGTGGCAGCACGATCACCATGCAGGTGGCCCGCAATTTCTTTTTAAGCAGCGAAAAGACCTTTTTTCGCAAACTCAAGGAAATCGTGCTGGCGATCAAAATCGAATCGGAATTGACGAAAGAACAGATCTTGGAGCTGTACTTGAACAAGATCTACTTCGGCCACCACGCGTATGGCGTCGTAGCTGCGACTCAGGTCTACTACGGCAAAGGGATTAACGAGCTCGACCTGGATGAAATCGCGACGATTGCGGGTTTACCGAAGGCTCCCTCCGCGTTCAATCCGATAACCAATCCAGAGAGGGCGGCGAGCCGGCGAAACTATGTCCTAAAGCGGATGCGGAAACTGGGCTACATCAATGATCAGACTTACCAGGACATGATCAACCGGCCTGTCACCGCAAAACTCCATACGACCCCCGTCGAGTTAAATGCCCCCCATGTCGCAGAGCTGATCCGCAACGAGATGTATCGGCAGTATGGCGAATCCGCTTACACCAGCGGTTACAGGATATACACCACGATCGACAGCCGCTTGCAGGCAGCCGCAGACAGGGCGCTGCGCCTTGCGCTGCACGACTACGATGAGCGTCACGGATTTCGGGGCGCTAAGCAACGAGTAGATTTAAAGAAGGACAAGCGCCCCAAGGACTGGGACGAGCGATTATCCAGCATCCCCAGAGCGGGAGAAACGGTACCCGGGCTGGTCCTAGCTGTTAAAGACAGCTCGGCAGAAATTTATCTCGGCGACAAACAGCGCATCGAACTGGACTGGGACGGCCTTAAATGGGCACGCAAGTATATCTCCGAGAATGCACAAGGTCCTCTGCCCAAAAGCACCAAAGAGATACTCAAGGCCGGTGATCTCATCAGGCTTCGCAAAGACGGCAACGACCATTGGAAACTTAGCCAGATTCCGGAAGTTGAAGGCGCGCTGGTCGCATTGGATCCGACCAGCGGTGCCGTAGTCGCGCTGAGCGGCGGGTATGATTTTGCTCTCAGCAAGTTCAACAGAGCGACTCAGGCGCAAAGACAGCCCGGCTCCGGCTTTAAACCAATACTCTACGCGGCAGCATTGACCCACGGATATACTCCGGCGAGTGTCGTAAATGACGCTCCCGTTGTCTTTTCCGACCCGTCCCAGGCGGACGGATTCTGGCGTCCTCAGAATTACTCGGGCCGATTTTACGGCCCCACGCGACTCAGAGTCGCACTCGCCAAATCACGAAACCTCGTATCCATTCGATTGCTTCAAAGCATCGGCCTCAAGAAGGCCATAGATATGGCCATGCGCTTCGGCTTTCAGCCCGAAGAGCTGCCACGATCTCTCCCGCTAGCCTTAGGAAGCGGCACTGCAACGCCCCTCCGGATGGGGCAAGCCTATGCCGTGTTCGCGAATGGCGGCTTCCACGTCGAACCGTACTTCATCGAACGCATCGAAACCGAAGCCGATAGAACGATCTTCCGAGCTACGCCGCAAATCGCATGTGCGAATTGTGCCGAGTCCGATGATCACCAAACGAATTTTGCGCCTCGCACGTTATCTCCCCAGGTCCATTACATGATGAACTCCATGCTGCAAGACGTGGTACGAACCGGGACCGCGACCCGTGCAATGGAACTGGGGCGTAACGATATTGCCGGCAAAACCGGCACAACGAATGAATATAGGGATGCCTGGTTTAACGGTTATGTTCCCTCTCTGACGACCATCGCTTGGGTCGGCTTCGATTCATCAAAATCCTTGGGAAAAGGTGAAACTGGCGGCAAAGCCGCACTGCCCATGTGGATGTATTTCATGCAGGAAGCCCTCAAAGATTTACCCGAGCAGACTTTTCCGCTTCCAAGCGGGTTGACCATCGCTCGGATGGATCCGGGCACGGGAATGCTTGCTCCACCCGGCAGCACTAATGCTATCTTCGAGGTATTCCCGTCGGAGCGCGCTCCTCGTTACTATGCTGCGCCGCGCGTAAGCGAACCGCCTCCCTCTGAAGTCATCGAAGACGAGGCCGAGCCGGAATTACCGAAGCCCCCTCCCCTTCGAACGACGACCGAAAAACCAATCGAATCGCTATTTTGATCTCCATCATGTCTACGAAAGATAAAGCACGCCTGTTGATCGCTCAGGAGGCTGCGAGGATTATCGCCGAAGAGGGTGTAAACGATTATCTTCCGGCAAAAAACAAGGCTGCCGCCCGCCTGGGGATAGCGAATTCACGAAGCCTTCCCCGAAACGAGGAAATCGACCAAGCGTTAGAGGAATACCATCGACTCTATCGGGCTGAAACACAGCCGCTGCACATTGCTCGTCTTCGAAAACTCGCATTAGAGGCCATGCGTTTCCTGGAAGAGTTTTCGCCGCGATTGATCGGTGGCGCGTTGGATGGCAGCGCCAGTAAATACAGCCCGATCATCTTGTATGTATATCCCGAAAGCCCCGAAGAGATCATCAAGAAATTGGTTGAAGCCCGCATACCATTTAAGGAAGGGGCCTTTTCGTTGAATTTGGGACACAGGCGGGGCATGACGTATCCGGCGCTGGATTTTTTTGTCGATGGCGTCCGCGTCGAATTGGCGGTACTCCCGCCGGAATTGAAGGGGCAACGGATCAATCGAAAGGAAAAGACGGTGCCTGGCGGCTCTCTCCAGGACGTCGAGAAACTGATTAACGGCATTTCGCCGTGAGACTCGGCCGAAGCCTCACGAGAACGACAATCAAAGACCAATATCTATCGGTTGATCGATAATCCGGTTTTGACCGGCCCAAAACGGAGAGCATTCCTTGCTCATTGCCGTTAAACGAGGGGCGGCCAGGCCGATTTCGAAAGACGCAAACGAGGCTGAAAAATCAGCCCCGTCCGTACTTGCGTCGGAACTTGTCAACACGACCGGCAGTGTCGACGATCTTCTGCTTGCCTGTATAGAATGGATGGCAAGCGGAGCAAACTTCAACCTGCAAATCTTTGCCAAGCGTCGACTTGGTTTCGAAGGTATTGCCGCAACTGCAATGGACGGCGATGGACTTGTATTCGGGATGAATATCCGGCTTCATAATGAGGCTTTCTCCAGGAAATCAGAACAAAGGGACGACAAATTTTTCATGGTACTTAAAACGGCTCTTCACTGCAAGATGGACGCACTCTTTAGCACAGATCGTCCTGCTTCCAACTGAACATCGGCCCACCCGCATCAGTCTTTATTTCCATTTTCGGCGACAGCACTCTAGCGGCTATATACCTATCTGAGATATAAACCATAATGCGTATAGTTTCCCTCAATGTTAACGGCGTGCGGTCAGCAGCGCGCAAAGGCTTTTTCCACTGGATGGATAAACAGAATGCCGACGTTGTCTGCCTACAGGAAACCAAGGCTCAGACACACCAACTGGAAGACCCTATCTACTGGCCTAAAGGGTACCAGTGCTACTACCTGGATGCTGTCAAAAAGGGCTACAGCGGTGTGGCATTGTATAGCCGACGGGAACCGGACGAAGTCATTCAGGGCATTGGCTGGCCTGACATGGACGCCGAGGGGCGTTATCTCGAGGCCCGATTCGGCCCGCTAAGCGTCGTTTCCCTATACTTGCCTTCCGGATCGTCCAGCGAAGAACGGCAAGCGGTGAAGTTCGATTTCATGAACCGCTTCCTGCCGTATCTTCGGGAATGCGCACAGTCCGGGCGCAATTATATTTTCTGCGGCGACTGGAATATCGCCCATAAACCCATTGATCTCAAGAATTGGCGATCCAACCAGAAAAACTCCGGGTTCCTGCCCGAAGAGCGTGCTTGGCTGGATGTCGTATTCGAGGAGGACGGCTGGGTCGATGCCTTTCGTGTCGTCAATCAGGAGCCTGAACAGTATACCTGGTGGTCGAATCGCGGTCAGGCTTGGGCCAAGAACGTGGGTTGGCGTATCGATTATCACGTGACCAGTCCCACTCTCCGGGAAGCAATCCTCGCCGCCCATGTTTACAAGGAAGAGCGCTTTTCCGACCATGCGCCACTCACCATCGATTATGACTACCCTTTCCTGGCGTGACGCGCTATTTAACAGACGGATGTTGATCTGCATCCTCACGGGGTTTTCCTCGGGGTTGCCTCTATTCGTGCTGATCAGCCTGATTTCGGCCTGGCTACGCGACGGAGGTGTCGACCTCAAAGAGATCGGGTTGCTGGCTCTCGTTCAATTTCCTTACATCTGGAAGTTTTTGTGGGCGCCACTCTGTGACCGATACGGTCTACCAATGGGGCGACGCCGGACTTGGATGCTGATTACCCAAATTGCACTGCTGCTCTCGATTCCCGCTTTTGGTTGGCTCGCTCCCGTTCCAGACATCGCGACCATTCGTTGGCTGGCGGTAGCGGTAGCACTATTTTCAGCAACCCAGGACATTGCAATCGATGCCTTTCGGCGAGAGATTCTCAGGGACGAAGAGCAAGGACTTGGCAATGTAATCCATGTGAATGCGTACAAAATCGCCGGGCTCGTACCGGGATCTCTGTCGCTGATCCTCGCTGATTATTTGTCTTGGGACGCCGTCTACTTGATCACGGCCCTGTTCATGTTCCCCGGCATTCTCCTGACGCTCATCGGAACCGAACCGGAGTTTTCCAGCCACGCCCCTCCGACGCTACGTCAAGCCTTAGTCGATCCTTTTCGTGAATTTGTTCAACGAAAGGGTTGGAGCGGCGCGTTAACGGTCCTGGGATTCATCTTTTTTTACAAGCTGGGCGATAGCATGGCAACGGCGCTGGCCACGCCCTTTTATTTGGACATGGGCTACAGCAAGACCGAAATCGGCGTGATCGCCAAGCATGCCGGACTTTGGCCTAACGTTGCAGGCGGCATTTTAGGTGGAATATGGATGATTTCTCTGGGGATACATCGGTCTCTTTGGGTATTTGGCGTTTTACAGGCGCTGGTGATTCTCGGCTTTGCCTGGCTTGCCACGGCCGGCCATACCTTGGCTGGCCTGGCTGCCGTTATCGGCGCCGAGGCGTTCGGTGTCGGATTGGGCACGGCCGCGTTCGTTGCCTACATCGCCACCGCCACCAATCCGGCGTACACCGCCACCCAGTTCGCGCTGTTTACCAGCCTGGCCGCAACGCCACGGACGCTGGCCAATGCATTCACCGGCTTTCTCGTCGAAGGTGGGGACATTAAGATGGGAAACATTTCGCTGCTTCACATCGAAGCGCTAGGCTGGGAACGCTTCTTTTGGGTTTGCTTCGCGCTCACCCTTCCAGGCATGCTACTACTGTTCAAAGTCGCGCCATGGAACGGAGGCAAGCGGAGCAGAGATCCAGGACGTCTCGAGCCTCAACCCGATTCGCAGTCATCCGACTGAAAAATTTTGCGCCGAAGGAACACGTTGCGCGGATAAGAGAGCGCCCTCTGGATGCTCTCCTCCGGCGCGAATTCGGCCTACTTTCGAATATAAAGGTCCGTAATACTGCCTTCCAGCATCTCGGCGGCAAACGCAAAGGTTTCCGACAAGGTCGGATGCGGGTGAATAGTCAAGGCGATATCTTCCATATCGGCGCCCATCTCGAGCGCCAGAACGGCCTCGCTGATAAGCTCCCCCGCATTAGGCCCGACGATCCCTGCCCCCAGAATCCGCTTAGTCTCTTTATCGCACAAAATCTTGGTTACGCCCTCTTTGCGATCGATGCCTAGAGCCCGCCCGCTCGCCGCCCAGGGAAATGCGGCTTTGTCGTAGGCAATCCCTTGAGCTTTTGCCTGATTTTCCGTAAGTCCCATCCAGGCCACCTCTGGATCGGTGTAAGCTACCGAGGGAATAGTTAACGCCTGAAACGCCGAGCGCTCTCCGGAAATGACTTCCGCCGCCACTTTCGCCTCGTGAGTCGCTTTGTGTGCCAGCATCGGATTGCCCACGATATCGCCGATGGCGTAAATATGAGGCACATTGGTTCGCTGACAGGTGTCTACCGGAATGAAGCCTTTGTCGTCGACTTTGACGCCGGCATTCTCCGCACCGATCAGATTTCCGTTTGGCTTCCGGCCTACGGCGACCAGGATGCGGTCGAACAAGTCTGATTCGGGGGCGCCTTCACCGCCTTCGAAATAAACCTGCAATCCTTCCGACTTCGCTTCGATGCGCGTTACCTTCGTCTTAAGGAAAATATTCTCGTACTGTTTCTTGATGCGCTGATACAACGGCTTAACCAGATCCGCATCGCAGCCCGGAATGATCTGGTCCATCAGTTCGACAACCGTGATCTTCGAACCAAGCGCATGATAAACAGTGGCCATTTCCAAGCCGATGATGCCGCCGCCGATGATCAGAAGACGCTTGGGCACTTCGGCGAGCTCCAAGGCGTCCGTGGAATCCATCATGCGCGGATCGTCGTGAGGGAAACCCGGAATCTGTACCGGCTGCGAGCCGGCTGCGATGATGGCGTGATCGAAACTGACCGTCTTTGTGCCATCTGCCGTTTCAACCTGTAGCGTTCGGTCCGAAGAGAATTTGCCCACGCCGTTGACGATGGAAACTTTGCGCTGCTTGGCCAAGCCTGCAAGCCCCGTCGTAAGTGTCTTCACGACTTTGTTCTTCCAGTCGCGCAGCTTGTCCAAATCAACGTTCGGCGAACCGAAATTCAGTCCAAAACTTGAAGATTCCTGCGCCTCCTGAATGACCTTGGCGGCATGCAGCAATGCTTTCGAAGGAATACATCCGACATTTAGACAAACGCCCCCCAACACCGGATAACGCTCGACCAAAACCACCTGTCTGCCCAAGTCGGCGGCTCGAAAAGCGGCGGTATAACCACCCGGACCGCCGCCCAAAACGACAACTTCGGCATGTAGACTAGATGTATCGGACATCGAACGTATACCTTCTATTAAGAAAAAATTGCAGATTAGCGTTCCATCGCAAGTTGTATCGAACCGGTTTGCCGGCAAGCCTCAAAGCATCCCGGCTTCTATAAAAGGACTCGCCGCAGTTCGGCCAGCAATCCAGCCAAATAAACCGTGAATCGTGCCGCCTCGGCTCCATCGATGACGCGATGATCGTACGACAGGGACAATGGCAACATCAGGCGCGGAACGAACTGTCCGTCCAGGTAAACGGGCTTGGTTTGCGCTCGGGACAAACCAAGTATTGCCACTTGAGGCGGATTGATGATGGGCGTAAAAGCCGTACCGCCGATTCCGCCGAGGCTCGAGATAGTAAACGACGCCCCTTCGAGATCGTTGTTGCGCAGTTTCTTGCCACGGGCTTTCGCGCCGAGTTCTGCCAATTCCCTAGCCAAGTCGAAAATGCCTTTTTGATCGACATCCCGAACTACGGGCACCACTAGGCCTTCCGGAGTATCCACCGCCACGCCCAAGTGATAGTACTTTTTAAGGATCAGCTCTTCGCCGTTGGCTGCGAGGGATGAATTAAACGTCGGAAACTCTTTGAGCGCTGCCGCTACGGCCTTGATGACGAATGGCAGAAAGGTCAGCTTCACATTCTGCTTTTCCGCCTCGCTCTTGAGCGACTGGCGAAAGGCTTCGAGATCGGTGATGTCGGCTTCATCGTGTTGCGTCACATGGGGAATGCTCATCCAACTCCGAAGCAGATTCGGGCCGGAAAGCTTCTTGATGCGGGACAACGGCTGTCTATCGACGGTGCCGAACTGAGCGAAATCAATTTCCGGCTGAGGCGGAATGGCGAAAACACCACCAGCCATCGCTTGCTCGACCCGCTTCAGGCTCGCTTTTACGAATGCCTGAACATCCTCCTTCAAAATACGGCCTTTTGGCCCGGTGCCTTGAATTTTCTGAAGCTCAGCCCCCAATTCACGGGCGAACTTCCGAATCGATGGGCTCGCATGAGGAGGATGCGCATGCTCTTCAACAACTTTTAAAGCTCGTTCGGCGATGGCCGGCGCGGGCTTCGGCTTCGCTTCCGGCTCTGCTACTGAGGAAGGCGCAGGCTGCTCGGCAACGGGCTTGGGCGCCGCTTCGCCGGAGACGATCTTTCCAGCTTCCGCTTCCGCCTCAGGCGGAGCTTTCTCTTCCCGTTCCGGCTGGGCCCGATCAGCAAGCTCCAACTGCAATATCGGCGACCCCATGCTCACCCGATCACCGACATTGACCTGCATTTCTTTCACCACGCCGGAAAACGGCGAAGGCACCTCCATCGCCGCTTTATCGCTTTCCAGCGTAATCAAGGAATCGTCGGCCTTGATTACATCCCCCGGCTTAACCAGCACTTCGATGATCTCGACGTTCTTGAAATCCCCGATATCGGGAACTACGACTTCTTTTAGCACTGCCATAGCGATTCCTTTACACCTTCACTGGATTGGGCTTTTCCGGATCGATGCCGTATTTGGCCATAGCTTCCGTCAGTGTAGAAGTCGCCACGCCGCCCTCATCGACTAAGGCTTTTAGTGTCGTAAATGCGATGTAATGCCGATCCACCTCAAAAAATCTCCGCAATTCGGAACGTTGATCGCTGCGACCAAAGCCGTCGGTACCCAGCACCGTATAGGATCTCGGAACAAAGGGCCGGATTTGATCGGCGAGCATTTTAATATAGTCGGATGCCGCGATGATCGGCCCCTGGGTTCCGGCCAGGCAATCCTCCACGTAGCTGATGCGGGGCGGCTGATCCGGATGCAGGAGATTCCAACGCTGTTTGTCGAGTCCGTCACGGCGCAGTTCGGTAAAGCTGGTGACGCTCCAAACGTTCGCTTTTACGCCGAAGTCCTGCTCCAGCAATTCCGCCGCGACGATGGCCTCGCGGAGTATCGTACCGCTGGCCAAAATTTGGGCTTGAGCCGATTCGCCGGCGTCCTTGAGCTTATACATGCCCTTGACGATCCCTTCGCGCGCGCCGGCCGGCATGTCAGGATGAGTATAATTTTCATTCATGACGGTGACGTAGTAGAAGATGCTCTCGCCCTCCTGATACATCCGCCTGAGGCCGTCTTGAATAATCACGGCCAGTTCGTAGGAAAAGCAAGGATCGTAAGCTACGCAATTTGGGATCGCCGACATGCTGACGTGACTATGCCCGTCCTGATGCTGCAAACCCTCGCCCGCCAGCGTTGTACGTCCGGCAGTTCCTCCCATCAAAAAGCCGCGCGCCTGCATATCGCCCGCGGCCCACATCAGATCCCCCACCCGTTGATATCCGAACATCGAGTAGTAGATGTAGAACGGGATCATCTGGATGTTGTGGTTGGTATAAGCCGTACCGGCCGCGAGCCAGGAGCACATGGAGCCCGCCTCCGAAATGCCCTCTTCCAGGATCTGCCCTGATTTGTCCTCCTTGTAGTACATCACTCCGCCGGCATCCGCAGGAACGTACAATTGCCCGACGGAAGAGTAAATACCGTATTGGCGGAAAAGTCCCTCCATACCGAAAGTTCGGGCCTCGTCCGGTACGATGGGTACGACGTACTTACCCAATTTTTTATCCCGCAACAGCAGCGTCAGGATGCGCACGAACGCCATCGTAGTCGACATTTCCCGATCTTCGGTGCCCTTCAGCAGAGGTTCGAAGACATCCAGCTCCGGCACCTGCAAAAGCGGCGCGTCGCGTCGCCGTTGCGGCACGTATCCGCCCAGGCTCTTTCGACGCTCGTGCATGTAGCGCTGCTCCGCACTGTCTTCCGGCGGCTTGTAGTACGGCAACTCCATCAGCTGGTCATCGGGAATGGGAATATTGAAACGATCCCGGAAGTGGCGGATCGCCTGTTCGTCCATTTTCTTTTGCTGGTGCGTGGTCATGAGCCCTTCGCCCGCGCTGCCCATGCCATAACCCTTGACCGTCTTGGCCAGGATCACCGTCGGCTGTCCGGTATGGTTTACCGCCGCATGATAAGCGGCGTAGACCTTGTGCGGGTCGTGCCCGCCACGATTCAGGCGCCAGATGTCCTCGTCGGACATATTGGCCACCATCTCCTTCAGCTCCGGATACTTGCCGAAGAAGTGCTCGCGGGTGTAGGCACCGCCTTTCGCTTTGTAGGCTTGATACTCGCCATCCACGGCCTCTTCCATGCGCTTCTTCAAGAGGCCGTCTTTGTCTTTGGCCAGCAGAGGATCCCAATAGGAACCCCAGATGACTTTGATGACATTCCAGCCGGCACCGCGGAACTCCGCCTCAAGTTCCTGGATGATCTTGCCGTCGCCCCGCACTGGCCCGTCGAGCCGCTGCAGATTGCAATTGATGACAAAGATGAGATTGTCCAATTTCTCCCTGCCGGCAAGCCCGATGGCTCCCATGGATTCCGGCTCATCCATTTCGCCGTCGCCGCAGAAACACCAGACTTTGCGGCCCGAGGTCGCCAGAATCCCCCGATCCTCCAAATATTTCATGAAGCGCGCTTGATAAATCGCCATCAGCGGACCAAGCCCCATGGATACCGTCGGAAACTGCCAAAAATCTGGCATCAACCAGGGATGTGGATAGGAGGAAAGACCGTTGCCGCCGATTTCGGCGCGAAAACTGTCCAGCTGTTCTTCGTTCAGGCGTCCTTCCAGAAACGCACGGGCGTAGATGCCGGGAGCGGCGTGCCCCTGAAAGTAAATCAGATCCCCGCCGTGGTTCCCATTGGCGGCATGGAAAAAATGGTTGAAACCCACGTCGTAAAGCGTCGCAGCTGAAGCGAAGGTGGCAATATGTCCACCGTATTCGCTGGTTTTACGGTTGGCTCGGACAACCATCGCCATCGCGTTCCAGCGGATATAAGAGCGGATGCGCTGCTCCAAACCGGCATCGCCCGGCAAGCGGGGTTCCATGTGGGGCGGAATGGTATTGATGTACGCCGTATTCGCCTTATAAGGCAGGTTCGCCCCCGCGCGGCGTGCCTGATCGACCAAGCTTTCGATCAGGAAATGCGCACGCTCGATACCTTCAGTCTCGATAACGGCCTCCAGGGCCTCCAACCATTCTCGGGTTTCTTCGGGATCGATATCGTTGACGCTCTTAAGGTTTTGCGATGGGTGAGACGGACTCACGGCGGACATAGGAAAGGTTCCTCCACTGATTAAGGGCTTCCAGCTAATTTTTTCGAATGCAGACAAGCAAGCGACAAGTCATCTATTGAATTCCGACCTTTAGATTGCTTGAAACGAAAGAATTTCTGGCATGTTTGTTGAACCGTTGATCCAGTGATTACAGAACTGTGCAACTCTGACTTTGCCTTCTGAACGAGGTCAACGTTGTATTGTTAGAAAAAAAAGTCCAATCGGAAAATGTTACAGACTACGAGCCGATTACGCCAGAAAAGCTAATCTGAAAAACTGCTCGGCTAGCGATTTTATGAGCTTTGATCACCTGGTATTATCGTCCGGTAGCCAGATCCGAGGCACAAAAACATCGCCCGCTCATCAATTGCCGTGATAGTGCAGCGTTTGTGAGCGACTCTACTTTTAAGACAACCGGTCGCCCCATATGTTAGGAAGCAAAACAAATTCGGAAAAGGAACGTCGGCGTGCCCCGCGGTTGGATTCGCGAATTTCCGCCTATCTAATCATGCCATCGAGCGCCCCATTGCGTGGCGTCGCGAAGAACATAAGCCGTTCAGGCGTCTTCATTGAGACTACCAAACCGCTGAAACGGCTCATCGGTGAACCGGCTCGGTTGGTCTTTACGCTCGAACATGGAAACTTGGTGAGGTTGGCTCGCTATTCGGTGGTTATCGTGCGGGAGTCACAGCACGGAATCGGCCTCGGCTTTTGGCATTCGAGCAAGGCGGTGGATTCGCGTAAAGCCTAGCCGTAGGTTTATAGTCACTCCCGAGCCAAACACGCCTGCCCGCTTGGACCCAACGGCCCGAAACATTGAGAAACTCTCGCAACCTACATCAAGCAGGCAAACGGTAAAACATCGACCATTTCACCGGGCTCCACAGAAGCGCGATCGTGCGCCAGAATAATCATGGCGTTTGCCAGGCTCATGGAGCGAAGAATGCCGGAACCCTGTTTGCCGCTCGTACGCACTTCCCAGTCACCGGTTTCGGTTCTTTCGAGAATGCCCCGCTGGTACTCCGTGCGGCCCGGCTTTTTAGCAAGCCGCTCGAGACACTTGGCTTTCAGTGTGGGAATAACCGGCCGCTCCAGAATTCCCATTTTCTTTTCCAGTAATGGAAGGACAAATTGGTAAAAGTTTACCATCACGGCGACCGGGTTACCCGGCAACCCGATGAATGTCGACGCGCCGATACTACCAAAAGCCACGGGGCGTCCCGGCTTCATGGCAACCTTCCAAAAACCGATATTGCCTATCGAAGACAGAACCTCCTTGACGAAATCGGCTTCACCTACCGATACGCCACCCGAGGAAATGATCACATCCGCAGCGGATGCAGCCCTTATCAAAGCTTCGCTTAGTAGCTCGGGATCATCGGGCACGATGCCCTGGTCCATCACCTTGACACTTAACCGTCTTAGTGCCGAGTGGAGCGTATAGCGATTGCTGTCGTATATGCCGCCGGCCTCTAAGGATCTTCCTAGCTGATGCACTTCGTTTCCGGTCGATAAGAGCGCTACCCGAGGTCGCCGCTTGACCTTGATTTCACTTATGCCTAACGAGGCGATCAGCCCGATATCCGGTGGGGTCAGATAGCGTCCTCCGTTCAGAACCGTTTCGCCCCGCTTGACGTCCTCACCAGCCATGCGGACATTATCCGCCATGCGATGCCGCCCACCGGTTATGCAGATCCGATCCCCGTCGACATCGACATGCTCCTGCATCAGCACGGTATCCGCACCGGCCGGCATGGGCGCACCGGTCATAATGCGTACCGATTGTCCTGGAAGCACGGCGCCGACAAACGGCGTTCCCGCCAGAGCCACGCCTACCACCTCCATTTTCACGATGCTTCCAGCGCCCGGCAAATCCGTTCCTCGTATGGCGTAGCCGTCGACAGCCGCATTGGTATGGGATGGAACATCTAAAGGCGAGACCACAGGGTCATGCAAAACTCTCGTTACGCCCTCGAGGATGCTGACTTGTTCGTAACCCCTGACCGAGGAAACGGCATTCAGTATACGCTCTAAGGCATCATCGACATGAAGTGCGTCGTGCTCATCATTGTCGCTACAACTGGGTCGGTTAGTCGTAGTCATGGCGAGACCAATCTGGAAATATTCGGTGCCAGTGAGAATGGTACTATTGGAGGCGAGTATGAGCGACAATGAATGCCAAAAAATCCGGGTTCCGAATTCGCCGACAAAAGGCCGAGGGGCCGTAAGCAATCGGGAATCCCGCTATTCCGAGACCGTCCGAGAAAAAATCGACGACGACTGGTGGGCAGAGGATGTGCCCCCGGCAGCAACCACCGTAACACACGATAGCGCTCGGAGCATTATCACCCATAACCGGTCGCCCGACATCCCTTTCGATCAGTCGATCAATGCCTACCGGGGCTGCGAGCATGGTTGCATTTACTGCTATGCGCGGCCTAGTCATGCTTACTTGGGACTGTCGCCGGGACTGGACTTCGAAACCCGGCTGTTCGTCAAATCCGATGCGGCGAGTCTCCTGCGCAAGGAGCTAGCGAAAAAATCCCATCGTCCATCTCCAATCGCTTTAGGCGCCAACACCGATCCTTACCAACCTATCGAGCGGGAATGGCGCATTACTCGGGAAGTTCTCGAGGTACTCTACGAATGCCGCCATCCGGTTAATATCACGACCAAATCGGCACTCATCGAACGCGATCTCGACATTCTCTCGGCAATGGCGCGCGAGCATCTGGCCCAAGTTCAGATTTCGATTACCACGCTTGACAAGGGGTTGGCCCGAATCATGGAACCGCGGGCTACGAGCCCGCAACGCCGACTCCAAACAATTCGCATTCTAGCGGACGCTGGCGTGCCAGTGACCGCACTGGTGGCCCCGGTGGTTCCGATTCTGACGGACGCGGAGCTCGAAGCCATCCTTGCTCAGGCAGCCGCACATGGCGCCATCAGCGCCGATTACATCGTGCTGCGCCTTCCTCTCGAACTGAAAGAATTATTCCGCGAATGGCTGGAAACCCATGTCCCGCTAAAAGCCAAGCACGTTCTGGCGCGACTGCGCGATATCCATGGCGGTAAACCGTATGAATCTAGTTTTGGCCTTCGCCACTCCGGGTCAGGGATTTACGCCGAACTCATCCGGAATCGGTTCCTGGTGGCTCTCAAGAAAAACGGGCTTAACGCCACCGAAATCCATTTAAACCCGGAGTTATTCAAGCGTCCTAGTGATGCGCCTGTGCAAACCAGCTTATTTTGATACTTTTGATACCTGCTCGAATCAAAAATGGCGATCCAAAACTTATGCTAGGCTTTTATGCTGAAAATAAGCGTCATCGCACCGACTAAGGATCCTAAGTTTGGACGAGCTTTACACCGAATTATGCGTCCTACAAAGCCACCTGGGTAACCTCGTCGATCGCATTCGGCAGAACCAGATTAAATTGCATCGCTTCCAAACGCTGGAAATGACCTTGCTCACGCTGAACTCTCTGCGTGAACTGGTCGATCAGGTGTTGGAAGACACTCGCGTTCTATTCGAGCTTGACGCCGTTAGCTTCGTATTGGTCGACGAAAAAGGCGAACTCGAGCGCTTCCTCAGAGAGGATGGTCTAAACGTCGACAAGCAGCCAAATCTTATATTGCTGCCCAGCGGCGAAATCCTGGACCGTACGTTCCGCAAGACCTTAAGACCTTACCTAGGGTGCTACAAACCCGAAAAATGTGCCGCATTCTTCCCACGCCTTCCGGATACTTCGTCCAGCGTTGCACTCTTGCCTCTCTATCGTCGAGGCAAACTCATGGGGAGTTTAAATCTCGCCAGTACCGACACCATGCGCTTTTCCGAGCAGATGGCAACGGATTTTCTGGATCGGCTGGCCTGCGTGCTCAGCGTATGCCTGGAAAATACCTTGAACTTCGAACTGCTGCGACGAACCAGCCTTATCGACACGCTCACCGGCGTCAACAACCGGCGATATTTCGAACAACGCGTCAGTGAAGAAATCGACCGGGCACTACGCAGCGGCGAATGTCTGTCATGTTTATTTCTGGATATCGATCACTTCAAGACGATCAATGATACTTATGGGCATCAAAGCGGTGATCGGGTGCTGGTCGACGTGGCACAGACCATCCGCTCCATGCTGCGCAACAACGACGTGTTAGCGCGCTATGGCGGCGAGGAGTTCGTTGCGCTTCTTTCGACAGGAACGGGCAACCGGGCTGCCACCGATGTAGCAGAACGAATCCGCCAACGCATTGCCGATCGCGAGTTCTACGATAAGGATGGCGAGGCGCTGAAGATAAGTTTGTCTATCGGCGTAGCCACTTTGGACCCAACCAGGGTCAGCGGGATCGATGCCACCGAGGCCCGCCTTATCGAAGCAGCTGATATAGCTTTGTATCGAGCCAAAAACAATGGTCGAAATTGCGTAGTCAGCAACGGCTTTGTCGAACCGAGCTTTCAAGAAACATCGCAACAGTGCGTTGCCGGCTTCTAGCCAGCATTTCCCATACTTCTCCAATCGCAAACGGTATCTTCGGGAACGTCGGAGCCGATCTTTCAATCGCGAACCGACGCTTAATCGCCACCTTCCGCGCGCGGTAGCGTACCGTTTTTGCGCTGCGCCACGCACCGCTGCGACGAAGGGAAGAAATGTGGGTTAGAGCCGGAAAACACCTCCGGCTCTAACGGATAGCGCGAGTTTATTCGGCCGGCTCTTGCGATTCAGCGGGGTCTTCCTGAGGACCACCTTCCGGCTGCTGTTGCGAAGGATCCGCAGCAGGACTTTCCGACGGTTTTTCCGGCGCCGTGCCAGCACCGGGCTGCTGCGGCGAATCGATCGCAGGTTTCTCAGCCGGTTTCGGCTTCTCGAACTGCTCTATCTTCGCCTTGTTTTTCAGCTCTCCAATGTGTTGTTGCAGCCGTTGTGTCTGCATCATGGATCGCAGCTGGTCTTTGACGGCATCAAAGGGCGGTGGCGGCTGGTCGCGCGAATCTTCACGCAGGATCACGTGCCAACCGAACTGAGTTTGAACGGGCGTTTGGGTCAATTCGCCATTCTTTAAAGCAACTACCGCGTTTGCGAAAGGCGGCACCATCTGCTGCGGGTTAAACCAGCCCAAGTCGCCACCACTTCCCTTGGAGCCAGGATCCTTGGAAACTTTCTTCGCGATATCCGCGAACTTTTCCCCTTTTTGTAGTCGCTTAATGACATCCTTCGCCGCCTGCTCGGTATCCACCAGAATGTGCCTGGCTTTGTACTCCGTCAACTTCATCGAACCAACGCGCTGGTCATATTCTTTCTTCAAATCTTCGTCGGAAATCGCAGCGCTGTTGATGAAATGTTCCGCGGCAATTTGCGACAAAACCATTCGATCGGCATTTTCCACGCGCGCGGCGTACTTCGGATCATTGGTCAGCTGCTGGGCCTCGGCCTCTTGGCGCAATAGTTCTCGTTTAATCAGTTCATCGATGATTTTTTCTTCCGATATCCCGTTGTCCCCGCGGCGCTGAGCCAGTTCCGCCGATAAGATATCGACTGCGGCTCTACTGATCGGTCTGCCGTTGACTACGGCGACTGAGTTTTCAGCCGTCGGGGCCTCAGTCGTGCTTGTCGCACCCTTTTGGCCATCAGTGCCAACGTTATTGCATCCCGCGATAACCAATACGCTGGCGATAGCGGCGACAAGTGAATATGTCTTCATTTACGCATTTCCTTTTTGTTGAAATTCAAGTGGAGTAAAAGCCTTCATACTGAAAGCGTGTATCTCTTTCTGCATCAAGTCGCCCAGCGCACGATAGACCAACTGGTGCCGCTGAACCGAACTCTTTCCTTCAAACATCTCAGACACGATAGTGGCGTAAAAATGCCCACCGCCGGTTTCCATGGCACCTGCATGGCCGGCGTGCGCCATACTATCGTCGGTAACTTCCAAATGTACCGGCGAGAGCACCTCTTCCAGTCGGCTCCTGATTTTTTCGACTCGACTTATCATTATGGAAGCACCTTCTTGAACGGTTTGATCGTCACCCGAGCATACACGCCCGCCAGACGATAAGGGTCCTCATCTGCCCATGCTTGAGCAGCTGCCAGACTGGAGAATTCGGCAACGATCAAGCTGCCGGTGAACCCGGCTTCGCCCGGATCTTCGCAATCGACAGCCGGATGGGGACCTGCCAAAATCAACCGCCCCTCGGCTTGCAGCGCTTTCAACCGATCGAGATGCGCAGGACGCGCTTCGAGACGATTTGGCAGACTTCCCTCAGCATCCTCACAAATAATGGCGTAGAGCAAAAAACTACTCCTCCGGATTGGGTTCGGGCAAAAAACGAGATAGATAGATGGACTGGGCAATGACAAACACGAACGTTAGCCCCAAAAGGCCGAAGAGCTTGAAGTTGACCCAAGTCTCTGTACTGAAATTGTAAATAACAAAAAGATTGACACCACCGAGCGCGACGAAGAACGCGGCCCAACTCAGATTCAATCGGCGCCAAACCAAATCCGGCAGTTCAATTTGATTACCTAGCATGCGCTCGATCAGTGTTCGCTTGCCGAATAGTTGACTACCGAGAAAGGCCATGCCGAACAGCCAATTGAGTACAGTCGGTTTCCACTTGATGAAAAGTTCATCTTTCAAGAATAAGGTTGCACCACCGAAGATAACGATGATTGCCAGCGAGACCAAATGCATAGGCTCGACTTTGCGCGTCTTTAACCACGTGACCGCCACTTGTACCGCAGTCGCTACGATAGCGGCGAGAGTTGCAGCGTAAATATCGGAAATCTTAAAAACGATAAAAAAGAGAAAAATCGGGAAAAAATCGAACAGCAATTTCATAGTTCGGGCATAGGTAAAAAAGAGATTAGGAGTCAGGCGTAGACGTCCACACCCAACATCTGGCTGAGAGCGCTTTTTGCCTCATATTGCGGCAAATCGAATTGTGCGCGATAGGCATTTAGCGCGTGCTTCGTTCTCGCGCTCAGTATCGTTTGGTATTGGGCAGTTCGTTGTTCCTCAGCTTCCTTCCTGAGTTGAGTTGGCTGGTTGAGGCGATCCAGGACGGCTTTCAATTCATCTGAAGACACGACGCCGCCTGCGCTATTGTCTCCCATATTAATACTGGCATTTTCTACGCCAGCCATTATCCTTGGGTCACCCGAAGTGACTCCTTGGACGGCTATAAGTTCCCGCTGCCGTTTGATTTCAGCGAGCGCGTAAGCAGAAATAGAGGCGGCTTTTTGAATATCCATAGTCGGACGGCGCCTGCGGCTTTACCTATTCATTCCCTTATAAAATACTATTTCACAGAACATTATATCCGACAATACTTTGCAAGCCGGCAAACCGAAGCTTAACACATCGAAAGCGTATGCATGGCCAAGCACCATTCCGGAAGCGAGAAGCGTTCCCCAAGTTATCAGGGGCACTCCGGACGGAAGCTATTCCGAGGTTCCTCGATCCAATCTTCAAACACATCCAAGCACTCAGAGCTATGAACGAACAAACCCGAATCGAACTGGAAGCGGCAGCTTTCCGACGGCTGCTGCAACATCTGCGCGATCGTTCCGACGTGCAAAACATCGATCTGATGATTTTGGCGGGCTTTTGCCGTAACTGCCTGGCCAAATGGTATAGCGCCGAGGCGAAGGAGCGCGGTATCGACATCGATTATCCGGCGGCGCAAGAAATCATTTACGGCATGCCGTATGCCGAATGGAAGGCCAAGTATCAAAAAGAGGCCACACCGGAGCAACTCAAGGCCATGGAGGAAATCCAACGCCGCAATGAAGCCGCCGGACATTAGCGGCAACGGCCCAAAGGTTTAGAACGTCCCGCCGTTCCAGCCCCATTGACTGCCTTTGATATCGGTAAATTCGATGTAGACCCGCGCTGGAGGAATATCGAGCCGTTGTTCCAGCAAACTGCAAATTGAACGGGATAGCGATTTGATCTGGCCGGCGGGCAATCCGATGCTCTTGAGTTCCGCATAGGCTGCCGGCTCGCCGGTGCCGCCGAACAGCATAGGAACATCGCTGTTCAAACTCACCATGACGTAGGACTCTGGTTTTCCGAGCTCTTTGGCCAACAGGCGCGAAGCCGCCGTCAGCAGCGGCTCGCGCTGGTCGGGAGAAACTTCCCGATTAGTCTGTATCGTCAGATAAGGCATAGAAGAACTCCACTACTGGATAAGAAAATCGGTAAAAAAGAGATCCTTTAGTCCTTCGCCTGCGCCATATTTTTCCAGGGTTTTGGTGACATCCTGTAACGCCGCTTGACGAAGCTTCTCCCGCTCGTCCACAGCAGAAAGCTGCTCGGGATTGCGATTCGAAAAGAGCATAATCAACGCATGACGAATAGGCGGCATGTGCATTTTGATTTTTTCCGCATGCTCCTTGCTATCGATCAACAGTTGAATGTCGGCTCTAAGATAATGGCGTTTGCCCTCAAGATTTACCAGCACCGATTCTAAAGGCAAATATTCGACTCCACCGTCTCCTTCGCCGCTCATGCCATAACCAAACGGACTAAATAAAAGAAGAAACAAAGCCAGAATTTTCGATCTTCCCACGAGGTTCTCCAGTGGCTTTCGGTTAGCGTCTCGTCGCGTTCGCTCGATTATAGTTTAAAATCGTGGACCTTCAGTATTTCCGGCGGACGCCCATGAAACCATCTAAGCCGCTAGGGCCTGTGATGCTCGATCTACAGGGCCTAACCGTAAGCCCCGATGAAAAGGACAAATTGACCCACCCCGCCGCAGGCGGGCTCATTTTGTTCAGTCGGAACTACGAGTCGCCGAGGCAACTCATGAATCTCGTGGGGGAGATTCGCGCGTTACGCCCCGAAATTCTGATCGCAGTGGATCACGAGGGTGGTCGCGTACAACGCTTCCGCGAAGGATTTACACGATTGCCGCCCGCCGCCCGTTATCACGAGATAGCAAATGGGCAACCGGACCACTCCGAAGCAGCGGCCGAAACGGCCGGTTGGCTTATGGCGGCGGAACTTCGGGCCGTCGATATCGATTTCAGTTTCGCGCCCGTTTTGGATGTCGACTCGGGCGTCAGCGACATCATCGGCAATCGCGCGTTTTCCCGCGATCCTTTCGAAACCGCACAACTCGCCCGGGCTTTTGCGAGAGGTATGAGACGAGCCGGAATGCCATCCGTGGGCAAGCACTTTCCCGGTCATGGCGGCGTGGCGGAAGACTCCCATCTGGCACTGCCGATCGACCACCGCAGCATGGACGAAATCGAAAACCGCGATTTACTGCCATTCCGCGCCCTCATCGAATTCGGATTGGAGGGAATCATGCCGGCCCACGTGATTTACGCGGAAATCGATGAGCGGCCGGCCGGTTTTTCATCTTTTTGGATTCAAGAAGTTCTTCGCCGCCGGCTCGGATTCGACGGAACCGTGTTCAGCGACGACTTATCCATGGCCGGCGCAGCATTTGCCGGAAATCATGTTGACCGCGCCAGGCTAGCGCTCGAAGCGGGCTGCGACATGGTACTGGTCTGCAACATGCCCGACGCCGCGGGCGAAGTCCTCGAATCCTTGACGAATCATTCCAGCACAGAACGCGAGCCCCGCCTCCAGCGCATGCGGGGACGTTTTTCCATGGATCGTAATGCCTTATTGGCGAGCACTGACTGGCAGCGCGCCACAGAACTGATCGCATCTATCAACGAACAACCGGGACTCGCATGAACAAATCGGAAGAAATCGAACGAGTAATAGCCGAAGCCGACTGCCTTTTTTCGGAAAACGAGGTCAACTCGGCCCTCGACCGCATGGCGGCCGAGATCACTACACTCATCGGCGATAAGACCCCTTTGTTGCTCTCGGTTCTCAACGGCGGCATCATTCCCACCGCAGAGATTGCCCTGCGTCTGCGCTTCCCCTTGGAAATCGACTCCATCAAGGCCGGCCGCTACCAGGGAGAAACCCGCGGCAGCGAAATTCGCTGGCTCTTGAAGCCTAGCATTCCCCTCCGTGATCGGACAGTACTGATCATCGACGACATCCTGGATGAGGGCATCACCCTGGCTGAGATTCGGAAATACTGCCTCGAAGAAGGCGCCGAAGCCGTGTACACGGCTGTTGTCGTAGACAAGAAATTGAATAAGGAGAAACCTTGCCGAGCCGATTTCATCGGATTGGAAGCCGAAGATCGCTATTTGTTCGGATTCGGCATGGATTATAAAAGCTATCTTCGCAATTGGCCGGGCATCTTCGCCTGCAAGCACGTTTATCGATAAAGGGAGCTGTCATGACTTTAATGGCCATCATCGGGGGAACCGGTCTCACACGGCTCCCTGATCTCACGATTGTCCGGCGTGAGCGAATCGCCACGCCGTATGGAGATCCTTCTTCAGAACTGGTTTTTGGCCATTTTCATCAGCAAGAACTGGTGTTTCTGGCGCGCCATGGCAACCCGCACATCATTCCGCCACACAAGATCAATTACCGCGCAAACATCTGGGCGCTGAAAGAAGCCGGTGCGGCCAGCATTCTGGCGATAGCCGCGGTAGGAGGAATCCGCGCCGATATGGTGCCGGGAAAAATCGCCGTTCCAAACCAAATCATCGATTACACGTACGGACGGCCACACACGTTTTTCGAGACTGATCTCGAACTGGTAACCCACGTCGATTTCACTCACCCCTACAGTCCATGGTTGCGGGAAAAGATATTGACCGCAGCTCAAGTGGCGGGCGTCAGTATTATCGATGACGGCGTATACGGCTGTACCCAGGGGCCGCGGCTGGAAACCGCGGCGGAAATCAACCGCATGGAACGCGACGGCTGCGATCTCGTCGGAATGACCGGTATGCCGGAGGCCGCCCTGGCACGCGAACTCGGCATCGATTACGCCTGCTGCGCCGTGATTGCCAATTGGGCGGCGGGAAAAACGGCAGCCGAAATTACAATGATGGAAATCGAAGCAAACTTAGTGGCGGGAATGGCCGATTTAACATCCATCCTGAGGCATTTCGTTCAGGCATAAGA
>NZ_JBDIVO010000023.1:0-29527 GCF_039794385.1 Methylocaldum sp.
TTAGAACCAGCAGTCATCCGCCGTGGCGGTCGTCACCAAAGGCTCCGGAACGGAATCCAGCGGCTCGGGTTCAATGGAGGACGCGTCCGGTTCCAGCTCTTCCGCGAGATCATCGAACAGACTGAAGTGGTCGATGACCGGAGATACCGATTCGGCTGGGCGATCCTCACCCGGAACCGAAGCCGGAGCACTCCCGTGATTCATCGGAAGGCTCAGCTCCGGTATCTGCGTCAGCCCTTCCCCGTGACGCTTGATCTTGTCGGGGTCGGACAGCAACAGGGCGGTCGCAATCATCTCGCTGAGGTATGGCCCATCCAGTGCGCCGGTTTTTGGTATGCGGGCCAGGAGATCATCAAGCGTTGCGACGACCGGATGGACCCGATGATCCAGGAACGCCAGCCCATTGAGCTTGTCCCGAATCCGTTTGAAGGGACTCAGGGCCTTGCGGGTGACCGCCTGGCGTCCCAACAGGGAGCTCTCGACCAGGTCGTTGGCGTCCTGGGCGATTTCCCGGAACAGGGTTTCGCTCAACGAGCCGACCTTGCGGTCGAGCGACGACTCGGCTGCGCCTCCGGTTTCCGTCGACTCCGGGTGTGACACCCGGTAGATAATGTAATCGAACCGGAGCCCGGCGGCGACGACCTCGACGGGATCCACGGCGCGGCGGATCGCCTGTTCGAAACCGGGATGTCGCGCGATCCAGGCGTCGATAGTTTGATCGTACCGAGCCAGGAACTCAGCCCGGGCCTCCCGAAATCTCACGGCAATCTGCTCCAATTCCGACCGGATCGAGTCGAGCGAGCCTTCCGGGATGGCAAAGCCGCCGAGAAAGCGCGTACCGACCTTGAGGCAAACCCGCTCGGCCTCCTTCTTGAGGCGGTTGAACACCGCGAGCTCTGTGGGATCAGCGATTTTCTTCGATCCCAGCGAGGCCAGATCCTCGGGCGGCAGCACGCTGCCGTGAGCCAGGATCAGATCCTCCTTGTGGAGTTTCTTGCGGCCACCCCAAATATGGGCGTCGATTTTAACCACCCGCAGGCGGTCGAGAATCATCGTGGTCTCTTGCATGGTGCAGTCTCCAAAAGAGAAGGAACGCACCTTGCCTCAGGGGCGAATCGATGCGCCCCTTCGGGGTTGATTGGATAGTCCTCGGGTGTAAGCTGAAAGAATCCAGCCACCACCGGAGATGATCATGACGTCCAAGGTCGTTCACGGCGGGCGCGATCGCCTGGAACATCAACTCGTGGCAGCGCTCTTTTCACCTGCCACTGAGCCTGAAATTAGATGGCAACAGGCCGTAGGTCGCACGGCTTCCATCCGTCATGGCCACCATCATTCCAGTCGCCGGCGATGGTGATGTTCATCTCCTGGTTGCGCGGATCCCAATAGATGCCGGTCACCAGAAACGTGCCGCGCCAGTCACACGCATAGGGCGTGCTCTCCTTCACTTCCACGGCCATGCCGAAGGTGAGCGGCTTGCCGTGCTCCTCTTGAAACTGCTGCATCTCAGGGTTCATACGGTCCTCCAAAAGAGCCATCGACTTAAAAAAAGGGGAGGCTCTACCCAAGGGGATCGCCTCCCCTTAAGGGCTACGAGAAAGATCAGAACCAGTGGTCCTGATCCGTCTGAATGATTTCCGCTAGATCGATGCGCGGCTGAAGTAGTCCCAGCGCTTCAGCCATGGGCCTGACGTTCTCCAGATCGGTACCGAACTGGGCCAGCACCGGGGTTTCCGTTCGGAGATCGGTCCCGATTTCGAGACCGTCCTCGGTCGCGATCGAAACCATCACGCCGTCGGGCGCCCGTTGCTTGAGGCTCATCAGAACCAGCACAGGCATAACGCCTTGGTCCAGCCCGATTTGGCCTGCCCCGGAAGCGCCGGTCCCCGGAATTCGCCAGTGGCCGATAACCCCGGGTTCGAATTCGGCGTGGTCGCTCCGATCGAGTCGGAATGCCATAGCCAGATCGTCTGCCGCACTCGCCACCGCTCGGCCCCAATCGAGCAATTGCGCTCGCGGCACCGATCGGTCGATTCTGATACGCCAGTAGAACGCTTCGGTCCGAACCTCGGGTGGGGCTGGCACTGGCGTCTCTTGGGCATCCATCTCGACCGGCTGGAGTTTGCCCTGATCATCGATCCGCACCTGACCGACATGCACGTATCCCTTGCGCCGCTTGGCGTTTTCCAGGGCCGTTTTGTCCCGACGGCGGGTGCTGATCTGTGGCAGGGTCGGTCCGGTGGGACCCCAACGGGTCGTGATGGTATCGTCCGAATTGCGCCGGATCGCCCAGTCCTTGCTGGCCCCGTTCGGATACGTGAATCGGTACAAGTCGTACGTCTCCATCACGGTCACGTGCTCCGCCAATCATCCCCGAAAACATCGGCGGCAATCCGATGGATCGCCAGCCGTTGCTCGGGCTCGGCCCGCAAGGTCAAGGCCCGGTCCAAGGCGTATTCCAGGGCATTAGGCGCGCCCTTGAATGCCACCGTTAGCGACGCCCAGCGGATGAGTCCGCGTGTGGACATCGTCACGCTGAGCATTCCCGGTCCCTCCTCACTGCCGACGAAGAGCTTTCGCACCTCGTTGGCAACATGAATCATCTTGTCCCGGATGACGGCCGGGATGGCCGGCACCGTCTTTGCGAGAACCGCGTCTTCCAATTCCGGTTCCGGATAGCCGATCTCAATCAACCGGAAGCGGTCCAGAAAAGCGAGGTTCTGCCGCAGCACGCCTTGGTAGACGCCGCTTTGATCCCCGCCGCCGGCGCTGTTGCCGGTGGCGATCAGGCGGAACTTCGGGTGCGGACGAATCACTTCGCCGCCGTTCTGCGGAATCACCAAGGGTTGGCCCTCAAGGACGTCGTTGAGCCCGGCCAGTTCGGACGGGTCCATCAGATCGATCTCGTTCACGATCAAGAGGTGTCCGTCGCGAACGGCTTGGGCCAAGGGGCCATGCACGAACTGCAGGTTGCCGTTGACCAGTGTGAACTGGCCGAGCAGGTCGTTCAGTTCCAACCGGCCGTGGCAAGTGACCGCGTCCACCGGCCAGTTCAGCCGGGCGGCGATCTGCGTGACCAACGAGGTCTTGCCGGACCCGGTGGGACCCGTCACATAGAGCCCGTCGCCATGGGTTTGGCTCAGGAACGCCAAAACATCCCGCAGCGGTTCCCTGCGGAACACGTACTCCCGTTTGACCGGGATCTTGGGATGGCCGCCGTCGGCGAAGCCTTCGACGGTCAGCTTGGCCGGAGCCTGGATGCCGAAGGTGTCGGCAATGGAAAAGGCTTGGTACATCGTTCCTCCTATTTCAGGATTTCACCCGGCGGGGAGGCGCATGATCCCCAAGGGGACATGAACCTCCCCTTCGGGGTTGCTAAACATAGACGCTGCGGTACGATGACGCGATGGAACACCGTACCCGGAGCGATCCATGATCAAATTGGGCAATCACCTCAGACTGACGCAAGACGAGCTCAAGGCCTTTCGGGCCATGACCGGCGTCCTGAAGCCGCCCCAGACAGTCGAGGAGCACAATGCCGCGCTGGAAAAGACGGCATCGGCGTGGCGGGACGAGGACGAGGGTCCGGCGTCCCGTTTGCTGCAAGCCGTGCTACTCGCGGAACGCATCCCTAAGGAGTAGCTCGGCGAGCAGGGCGGACTTGCGGCGGCCGATCGCCTTGAGCCCCAAAAGTTGGCGGAGCGTTTCGGCTTGGCCGCGGTCGAGCAAGGACAAGACGATGGTCCTGGCCAGGTCGTCGTTCAGTTCCCGGAAAACATCCGGCTGCTGCACCAGCACACCCGCGACCGTGGCGGGTTTGAGCGTCGCCATCTCGAGGATCTGGTCCTCGGCGGCGATACGGGCGGCCATTCTTGAAAAACGGGTGTCGCTTCGTTTCATGATGTGTCTCCTGCTGAAAAAATCAGGGGAGACATGTCCCCCCAGGGGCAGAATCTCCCCTGAGTGGGTTGCAAAAACTTACTTGCCTCGTTGGAGGAGAATCAGATGGTTGATTTGACAGTAATCGATGGGCAACGAGAGTCACTGGAGCAGGTTGCTATCGAAGCCTTTCATAGGAACGATATGCGGCTGCTTGGGCAAACACTTGCTGCCTTAGAGCCGAAGGCGCGCTTACGGCTTATCCTTTGCGACTCAGACGGGCGGCCTTGCGGCGCGCATGGAGTTCTTCGCGGAGAAGGTCCGCCACCCGAATAAGACCTGTTCTGAGATCCTCGTCGGAGCTGTCCAAAACCGCATCGATCGCATCGAGTTTTTCGATCAACTCGTGGTCTGTAGCATTCAAGCAAAAGCGTCGAATAATCTTGAACACTTCTTTCATGTCGTGCCTCCTTCTAAAAAATCAGGGGAGACACGTCCCCCATCAGGGGCACTATCTCCCCTGGGCGGGTGGTCAAACAGCACGTTGCAAGCGCGGCTTGGTGCAACTGCATCAGGTCGGCGTTTCGAACAATCAGTTCGCCAGGACGTTTATGGACGTCCGCACGAACATCCAGAACCGGTCCTCGGTCTCTGGTGGCAGCGACAGTCCCGTCGCGAGAAGCATCAGGAAACCAATCAAACTGCTGATCATTTCTCGGGTCATGGCAACCTCCCAATACATCCAAGAGGTGCCACGCCCCCTCCGGGCATAGCGCCCCTTGGGGGTTGATGAAAAACTGCGGCGTTGTCAGTCCGCAGCGGTTGAATTACCGGGCTTGACGCACCCGGCGCGGAGAAGATTGACTTCCCCGCCGCCTGGAGGCGGAACGCCTGCCCAAAGGCAGGGGTCAACGCTCGCGGAAACGAGCGTCTGAACGAATCGGCTTTTCCGCTGACCTCGCTGAGGCAAGGACAGGGGAAAAGCCCCAACCGAGGTTGGGGCGAATGTTTTTATTCCAGTGAGCCTACGGTGATGTGGGGCTGGATGTTATGCCGTACGTCGGCACTCCGCATACTCCGGCTCTGTTAGGAATTGCTTGAATGTGCAACCGGTGATGTCTCTGATATCCAGGTATTTCAGATACACCCGTTTCCTGCGGGGGTAGCGAATTCGTCTATGACTTTCAATCGCAGCCGCTCGACCTTTCTCGGTTGTACAGTACCAATCGTAGCCGCCTTGCTGGCTATACAACCGCACCACGCCAATCTGGGCCATTTTCTGCAGGTGTTGGTCTCTACGGTTTGCGCAATAGTAGTCGCGATATGGCTTCGGATCGCGCAAGGAGGGATCATCAATACCAAGCATATGTCTCAATGTCTGCAATTGGTCTTCTGTTAGCTTCTCGCTCATAAACACACCATGATCCGTTTTATGAAAGAGTTGTTATGCCTCTGATTTAAGGCTCCACACACCAAAATCCGAAGAGCCTCCAACTCAAAGGGGGCGCATCACAACCTTTGGATGATGAATACGCCCCTTTGATTAGGGTTAATTAAGGACTATCGACATCAGAACCAGGCATCGACCTCGGCCGCCTTTTTCAAGGCTTCCGGCTCGAACGGCACTTCGGTTCGCTTGTCGTCTTCCGCCCTGACGGTGATCCGAACGCGCTCAGAGGGTTTTCTTCGGAATCGCTTCAGATCGTTCTCGGTCAGATTAGGCAGAAACTCCGTCACGGCCGCCTTGTAGTCGATGGCGCCTTGTTGGAGACAGCGGCTGATCCGAATACCCGATGACTCGGCGAACGCGAACTCCCCCATCATCTCGACCAATTGCCGCTGCAGCTCGGCCAGCGCTTTTTCGATCGCCTTGGTTTCCGCCGCATAACTGGCCAATTTCTCGTTCAACTGCCGGTAGTCGGCGGCCAGGCGAAACCACGCCTCCAGGTCGGGCCCGCTCGGGATGTACAGATCGCGCATCGGCTCCAATGGTGGCTCCGTGCCGGTTCGGACGCACTCCCAAAAGCGCCGGGCGGCCTCCACCAGCCGGGCGATACAGTCCTCGTCCCGGGGCACTTCAAGATCGAGAAAGGCATCGTCGCATTGGAGTGTCAGGTACCCGAGATCGGATTCCGACACGTAAATCTGGGCTTGAACCTGCGGGTAGTAGAGCTGGTAAAGCACCGACTGGACGCCGTTCGCCACCGCGTCACGGAAGTTGTCTTCCGTAGGCGCTTTGAGTTCGACCGGCCGACCGCCGTCGGTCAGACCGTCGAAGCTGGCCCGTACGATCGGTTCTTCCGTCGATTCGGCACAAACCGGGAGCAAAAGGACATCATGTCGCGCCTCGTAGCGACGCCGCGCTTCCGGTTCTTCCCGAATGCCGCGCTGGACGTTGGGATTGCCGGACAGGTCCTGTTCAAGGAGCCGGCCGGTCTTTTCGGCCCACAGTCGCCAAGGCGTCTTGTAGGGCGATCCCAACAAGACGGTCGCGTCCGAGGCCGTGACCCCGGCGCGGCGCCAGGCATGCCATTCAGGGCTCCGTTGCGCCAGATCCACGATCTTCATGCCGACCTCCAGCCGCGAACGGGCGCGTCGACTCGATCTCTTTGCACGCTGAGTTGGGCGGCAATCGATAGAACGTTGCTCGTCTTCCGCAACCGGCGGGCGCAAGCCGCGGCCTGCTCCGCATCGTCGAAAAACAGAAGCGTCGCGTCGTCGGTCTCATAGAGCCGAGCGCCGTAGGCTTGGGCGATCTGCTCGAAACTCGTCGAGGCAGATTCGCCCTCCGATTGTATCCAGATACGCTCCAGGAACTGCCGCCCATGCTTGCGCACGACGGCCGGGGTTTCGTAACGGTCCCAGTCCGTGTGGAGCGGGAGCTGGTTGGGTGATTTAAGGGTTTCCTTTGTCATGGCATCCTCCAATGAAAAGGGCGCCATGACTCCCGGGCGGGGCATGACGCCCCGATCTGGGGTTAATAGAAAATTAAGCCGTTCGACGCGCGCGGCCCGTCGTTCCAAGGGACTCGCGAGCTTGCCGGAACGCGGCGTGTGGCGTTCCGTCCGGCACCGGTGGTGTTGCGCCGTTCTGGCTGGCCTTCTTCAGCTCGGTCAGAACGTAGGTCAGCTCGCTACCGCCGTAGTGCTCATTGGCCCAGTCCGAAGCGGCCTGCCATGCCCCGGCCTCGCGGGCTCGGGTGATCAGCGCCTCTGTCTTTCGCTTGACTTTGTCACTGATCTGCGAAGGATCGATCGCGTCTGGTTGCCCGGCCGGCGGCTCCGTCTCGCCAGGGTCCTCTTCGATCCGGGTAGCCGTCCCTTCGATGACGGGAGCCGCCGCCGGATCGTCGATCACCTTGCCTTCCATTTCCTCGGCGGCGTAGTCGCCGCATTCTTCGGGAAAGGCTGCGCGCAGCGAGGCGGCCTTGGCGCACTTGTGCAGCTGTCCGCGGGGCCGCTTGATCCACATGCTGGTCGGCACTTCCGAGTTCTTCCCGCCCGCGCGTGAGTAGGCTTCGAGCCAGTAGACCGGCTCGGTGAAGGCACAGCGCTTACCGGCCACGATCCGGTAGACCGTCACCTCGCACCATTCAGGGAAAGTCACCGTAGCCTCGACCTCCTCCCATTTACCGTCCGAGTTTTTCGCCCGTCCGCTAAAGGTGTGCGTCCGGTCCGGTCCCCATTTCGGCGGGTCCATGCCGGCCCAGGCCTTGGTCCGTGAGGCCGTGGTCTGGATCTCCTGGATCGAGGGCCAGACCGTCTCGACTTCGCGGCCCAGGGCGGCGTTCCACATCGGTACCACGTGGACCGGTCTCTTGAACACGTCCATTCCCCTCGCCTTGCAATAGTCCAGTGCCATGAGGATGGCGGCCGGGGTCTTGGCGGTCGGGAACAGGACATCCGTGAGAAGTTTCCAGGTTTGCACGGTCAAACCGTGCGCCTGAGTGGCTTCCACCGGCATCGGCAGCCGGGCGTGCGTATGTGCTTCTGACATGGTTGATCTCCTTGTGATGTTATAGGGGACACCATGCCTCCATCGGGAACCAAAGTGTCCCCAGATGGGAATGTGATCGATCGAATCGGCTCGGTCGCCGGCCGTTCTTAACGGAGGATCGGATTCTCGATGAAGGTCACGAGTCCGATCTTGCGAGCCGGCCGGGTAGCGACGGCGAACGCCGAGACGAATGGGATGTCGTCATCGAAATCGTTTAGATCGTCGAACGCCGAACCCGTCTGTGTCCTAGAACTACTGCCGCCACGCGGTGATGGGGCGGGAGCGTTTTTGGCCGATCGATGGCCGGATTGCGCCGGATGACCGTGAACCTGCTCTCCGCCACCGTTCTTGGGACTGAGCATCTTCAGCTCCTGTCCCACGATCTCGGTCGTGTACTGGTCCAGTCCGTCCTTTTGCCACTTGCGAGTCTGCAAGCGCCCTTCGAGATAGATGAGCGAACCCTTCTTGAGATATTCGGCAGCAATTTCACCCAGCCGTCCGAATAGAACGACCCGGTGCCATTCGGTATTTTCCTTGCGTTCTCCGGTTTCCTTGTCCTTGTAGACTTCTGACGTGGCGATCGCGAGATTCGCGATAGCCGTGCCCTCGCCGGTGTAGCGGACTTCGGGATCTCGACCGAGACGGCCGATGAGTTGTGCCTTATTCAACATGATGAGTGCTCCCTCCGCCGCGCGCGGGACATGAACAGGTTGAAAAGCCGGGGTGCGCGGAACGCCGGCGGACACGTCCAAAGGGAAGCACATGGGAATCCCTGCAGGGGTATGTGTCCCCCTGGACAGGGTTTTGGATAGCCTGGCGGGATGGCCCGCGCGGCTGGTACTGGGCTGTTTTATTTGAGACCCCAGCTAGGTCTTCCTCAACGGCGAACCGTCGAGGCAGAACGTTCTGCTGAAAACCAGAACTGTAAATTCGAGTTTAATTCATATCTCGTTATTGATCGATCGTCAAGCGTTCCACTACTCGATTACCGATACGGTGGCGAATGGCCGCACGAATAACCGCCGAACGAACTCCTTCGAAAAGCGGGTCTTGTCGTCTGACAACAAGACAGGCTTGTTCAAACAGAGCCCAGGTCGTCTCGTCGAAATTAACGATGTCCAGAGCGTCGTTGTCGCTCAAGGCTTCGCTGAGACCGACCTTGGTCAATCCTGGATCGGCATCAACTAGCTCTCTAATAGCCTCACAGATCCATCTGCTCTTTCCCTTGGGGCCATACACAATGAGTGCGGAATGCTTAACTTGGTCCAGTAAAGGAGCCGGCAACCGGTAACTAACTTTCCGCATTCAGTCAGTACCTTTTTCGAGCGAATCAAGAAAAGATGCCCATAGACGCGACACAGCTCCAAGATCAGTCCAATCGATATCGGGAACGGCCGCTTCCCCGAGCACACCGGCGATTAATTTGCGGACGACATTCGTGTTATTAGTCCGGCCAAGATAGACATGTGTCTTGGGGCGCCCTCGTGCCGAGACAAGCAAGTGATCATGGCTGTCATGAGTATCGCTATGCCTTTCGTCAGACGGCTTGCCCTTTAAAGAATCGAAGATCTCTTTTGGATCACGCCCTTGCTTTAATGCGTTAACGGCCGTATCACGCTTTTGAGGGTTTTCGATGCGAGCAAGATTCGCGGCTGTTTCTATGGCGGTGACCGTTCCGGTTTTGAGCCACTGTTGAACGTCTGCTGGGCCACGAATAATAGACAAATAGGAGTTGGCCTGTGTATGGGATATTCCCAGCAGCTCTGCCAATGCCCGCGACGTGAGGTCTTTTCCTTCTTCTCTCTTGTATTCCTCGATCAACGCCATAACATTGGAAACACGCTCCCACGGCGTTAGATCCTCTCGAAGGACATTCTCGGCATATTGAATTCGCCTCAGCAATCTAGGTTTTTCATCCAATATCCAGGCCGGTATGGTCTCACGTCCGGCAAGTATGGTGGCGTAGAATCTGCGTTCGCCAAAAGCGATGCGGAACCGGTCTCCGTACCTATAACACTTGATTGCTTGTTGAACACCTATTTGTTTGATGCTGACTGCAAGCTCCTGCAAAGCATTCCAAGTCATTTGTAGTGTGTCGGGTACGGGATGTCCGTTGGCATAAAGCGCGAATGTTTCGCGATTCAGGCCAAGTTTCCTTGGGTTGTCAGGATCGGGATCAATCCGGTCAAGCGGGAGTTGTTCGATGTTGAGTCCGTCGGTTGCACTGTCCATGCTACGTAGGACGGAAGATATACCTTGGCCTACGACGGACAGCGTACCGAAACGCTTTTTCTTCGTTGTCACTGCTATATCCCCAGATGGTGTTTGATGTACCGGCCTAACTCGTCGGCCTCCTTCCTCGCCGGGTCTTTCGCAGATAGCTCGAATACCGATGGCGGTGCCGCATCGGCGTGATCAGACTCTGCAAATGCGATGCGTTGGCCCAAATGAAACGGCGTAAGAAACGGCGAGATCGCTTGGTCGTTTTGTAGACTCGCCAAAAGTCCTTCGTGTAGTGCGACTCCCTTTCGAAACATATTCGGAAGGATGCCTAAGATAGCGAGGGCTTCCGATGGTTTTCGTTTAGCCTGTTCGCGTCGCCACAGCTGAAGCATGCCGTACAAACCTTCAATTGGCTGAGGTTCCATTGTCGTCGGAATCAAAAGGTGAGTGGCCGCCCGAACTGCACTTACTGTCAGGGGTCCTTTCGAAGGCGATGTATCAAGGATCACCAGATCATATGAGTATTGGACATCGTCACGATAAAGAAATTGGCGAAGTCGATCATGGACCTGAGTCACGACTTCTTCGGCCCGAACTAGCTCAACCGTACGCAGTCGCGAACCATGACCTGGGAGTACATCGACTGACGCGTAACGCGTGCCGTAAGGGACTACCATGCCTTCATAGAATATGTCGGCACTCGCACTGCGTCCGCTCCACTGAGGATCCTCTTTTTCGTCGTAGTCGGGGTGAAGTGGGGGGATGACACCGTCTGGATCGGTCGGGTCTAATTGCATCGTTAGAAAACGACGGGAAAAGTTGCATTGTGGGTCCAGATCGATTCCGAGAACGCGAATACCCTGCATGCCAAAATACTCGGTGAGAATACGAGCTACCGTCGTTTTGCCCACGCCCCCCTTGTTTTGAACGATCGCGAGCACGCGCATGATGCCTCCCGTGAGGAATGATTTTTGTAAAGTGACTTTACAGAATTTTGTTATACCGTATTACTTTTTTGTTTGGCAAATATGAACGGCGTGGATTGCGGCAAAGGCCTCGCCACCACACTTGCCGCAGGGTGAGGCGATCAAGGATCGGCAGCTCCTGGTTGTGAGATCATCACCGTATGACATTCGGCTTGCGGGTGAAGGAATTATTTTTGTAAAGTGACTTTACAGAATTTCGTTATACTGTATTACTTCTTTGTTTGGCAAAAGAGTGTTTTGCTCTTTGTTCAGTTACTTCCGCGCGGCAACTACCTTCAGTTCCTCGAAAGTGGTGTAGCGCTGTGTTATGCACCTTCTTGCCGCCACCGCGATGGATACCTGCCGTGAAAAGCAAAAGCATATGCCAGTGCTTCAGCCGGCGTCATCTTGCCGAAGATCACCAGCGCTATTCCGAATATCCCCCCAATCAAGACCATCGAGAAATAGAAAACAATAGGAATCGAAAGGAGCGAGGTTCCGATCCACATTAAGAATTGGACGCGCCGTTCTTTCAGTGGCCCAGCTCCAAGTGGCAACCCAAAAGCAAGCCTTGCTTTGTACATGACCACGACGACAATCGCCGCACCAAGAATAACCGCGATCCAACCGAGGCCATCCGTGAGAACACGGTATCGAGGCTGAGGTATTACGTCTATAACTCAAGAAACCTTTGGCGTGCGGCAATTCTTCCCGCGATTGAAATCGCGGGCTTCCTTGTCGCGAGAATTGTGAACTTTTCGAAATCCAAGTCTACGGACCGTCAAAGGTTCCTCTTGGACACAGGGAGCATCCCTCCGAGCCGAACGGGCGGCATGCCCATTGAAACTTCAATTTTGTCTTCTATCTTTTTTCGAATGGGTGACATACCCATTGAATTTCCTATTCTTTCTTCCCTTGGGTCCCCGACCAGCCGTGATCGCCACGATGGTCCATAACCAGTAAAAGAGGAACCTAACGCGATGAACGCCACCGTTAACCCTGCCCGCTCCATGCTCGACGCCCCCGATGCCCGTGCAGTTGCTCCAGTGGCAGGACGTCCCGACGACCACGTTACAGCCCTATGCGCCCGATCCGTCGCTGCCGATGGCGCGGTACGCCGTGATGACCGTGATGTCGTGGGCACAGTCCCAGGGCTACGCCGGCGCGATCCCCACCTGGGAGGTGGGCAACGGGACCTGGGGCGTGATTCTTCTCTCGAACCACGCCGATCTTTCGCTCGTGACGATCCCGATCTCCGACCTGCAGTCGTTCGATCCCACGGACGTCGCCGGGTGGGGGCAAGCGGTCATGCGCTGGGCCAAGGCTCAGGGGTACCAGATGGCCATCCCCACGTTCCAGTCCGACGGCACGAACGTCACCGCGCTGGCATTCGGCGCCGGCTATCCGGCGATCACGTTCTACGACGCCGACAACGCACTGCTCTTCCAGTCGCTCGCCCAGCCGCGCAAGCTGTGCAACCTCCAGGACCCGGCGGTGTGGGCCAATGCCGTCATGCGGGTAGCTAGGTTGAAGGGCTTCGGCGCCGGCTGGCCGACCTGGGAGTGGACGACGTCGCGCGGGATCATGGGGCTGTCGGCATACGATTACGGCCCCCTCCCGGCGGCGACCGACGCTAACGCCGACAGGGTGCTCAAAGTGCTCAACAAGACGCTCAATACGATCCAGGTCTCGACCGCCGACGCGCTGGCGGACTTCTCGGGCATCTACGACACCTTCAACGAGGCGCCCATCGTAGACCCCGGCCTCCAGATCCTGACGGATTGCATCTTCGGCGCGGTGCAGATCGCCGCGAACCTGATCCCGGACGTCGGCGGCGCGGTGGGGGCGCTGATCAGCACCGCCATGACCGCTGCGCAGGACGCGGCCAATGCGAAAGGAGGCAGCGGTCCGACCACGCTCGAAACGTATCAGTCCATGCTCAGCGCGGCGTCCGATGCGACGGCCACCTACGTGTCCACGCTCCACGACACGCTCATGAACAGCAAGACGAACGGGACGCTGCAGCAGGTCTGGGAGCAGGTTTATACCAGCCCGATCAGCGGGCAGACGACCCAGCTCGGCATGCTCGCCAACGCCTCCGATGACGTAGTTAACGGCGACGAATACTGGACCCAGATGGGCGACCAGATCACCAGTCAGCTCAACCTGAACCTTCAAGTCGCGATCACCGGACAGCTCTACACCATCCAGCGCCGCACCTACCAGAACGCGCCCGCGACCAAGCAATGGTGGCGCGGCTCCATCGCCGAGGTCACCTCCCCGACCGGCAAATGCGCCGAATACATCGCATCGGCCGACGATGAGCTTTCGGTCTGGTTCACCGACTTTGTGCAGGAGCCCGGCCACTTGCGCGGCGAGTACGTGACCGCCACGGAGTTCTGGCTCCAGGCCGCCAGTGACATTCCCGAGTACCCGCCCAGCGACCTCTGCTACGCCCTGTTTTCAAGCGACGGGTTCGGCAATACTCAGGGCTACACCGGCGCGTTCAGCAAATCGACCGTCTATAACTCGTGGCTGATGACCACGTACGAGATCGGCAGCGGGTGGACGGAGAACGGCGGCGGTTACGCCCAGCAGTGGAGCTATTCGTCGGGCGGAAACATCGTCACCGCCACGATCTTCGACTACGGTGACGGCTGGCAGGTAGATGCCGGGTGGACGGACGCCTACGGCAACCTGCACCTGAACACGTCGAACCCGAACGTGCAGCAGGCCAACCAGCAGTGCGGCTTCCTGCAGCAGGTGATCGTGAACTATTTGATGCCCCTCAACTGAGCCGGAGCGCCCCCTGCTGCGCGCAGCAGGGGGAACAGCTTGCGGAGAGGGAAATCGCCTAGGACGGGCGTATCGCTGGGATGCGGAATGGATTGCAAGAGGGCCGCCGGGCAATCGGACGGCCCTTTCTGCTGCCAATTACCCGCGACTGAAGTCGCAGGTTATCTACTTCAATACACCTCTCCGTGGCTGCCGACATTGACGAAAACGATGTCCCGCTCCCTAATCTCCAGCTCCAGAGTGATGCGGTATTGCATAGAAATCGAAACGGAATACAAGCCCGCCAACCGTCTTTGCAGGGGATGCAGACGCAAGGACGGATGCATGGGATTCTGTTCCAGCAGTAATAGGGTTTTGAAATAACGTTCTCGAACAGTAACAGAGCACATTGAGTTCTAAAAACGGCTCGATGATTTCTTGAATGACCGGGTCCGATTTTCGCTCCGCCATTTGGATTGGGGCGGCAGAATGATCACCTCGTCCGGCAAAACCCACGTACCATTGATTTTCTCAGCGCCCACGATCCGTCTTTCATCGCAGAGGGCGCGCCGATAGCGCCGGGATCGTTTCAGTTCCAGCGCTGCTTGGGCAATGCTTTTCATCGGTTCGTCGTATCTCTCTCACGGGGTGGGTTTCGGAACGGATGGCTGGCCCGGCCGGTCCCAGGATAGTCTCATCGATCAGGTTGAACCGAAAGCGTCTTTCACTCCGGGGATTCCGGGGTAGCGCGGTGCCGCGACACGGTTTCCCGGTGGCGCCGCGCGCGTTCGGCCGACACGTAGCGCGAGGTCGTCGCCAGGCTGGCATGGCCGAGATTTTCCCGCACCGCCTCCAGCGGCACGCCGGCCTCCAGCGCGTGGGTGGCATAGCTATGGCGCAGCCAGTGGGTCGTGGCGCGTTCGAGGCGGGCGGCGCTGGCGGGGTCTGTGGTAGCGCGCGCCCGGGCCGCCGCCCGGACGAAGCCCACCAGCGCGCGGTAGAGCCCCGAGGCGGTCAACGCCTTTCCATTGCCCCGGAGCCGGCCGACCAGCGGCACCGGCCGACTGCCCGCCCCCACCGGCTTCTCACCGCGCGCCCGCAGCTCTGCGTCGATTGCGGCCAAGAGCGCCTCGGAGACCGGCACCTCGCGTATCTTGCCCCCTTTTCCGGTCACCCGCAGCCACCAGTAATCGCCCTCCCCTACCGTCTCCCGGACGAGGTCCGCCGTCGTCGCCTGTACCAGCTCGCTGAGCCTCAGGCCAGTTTCATAAGCGAGGGTCAGGACGAAGACCAGGCGCCGCAAGCGGCGGGCGTCTTCGTCACTGCTTGCCTGTCGCGCGGCGTCCTCACCGTAGGCCAAGAGCCAGCGGAAATCGGCTCGCGTCAGGACCCGATTCGGCCGCTCGACCATGAGCCTGGATCGCGGCAGGCCATCGAACGGATTGGCTTCGAGATAGGCTTGGCGCACCAACCAGTCGAAGCAGGCCGCCAGCACCGACCGGGCGAGCCGCTGGCTGGCAGGCGAGAGGGCGCGGCGGAACGGGCGCCAGGCGGCGCTGCCCCGGGTCGCGCCGTAGGGGCCGAGCCAGTCGGGGTGGGGTTCACGCAGAAACCCGAGATAGGCCGCGCAATCGGTGGTGTCGGCATCGGACAGCGCCTTGCCGCGCTCGCGGAGGCAGTACACCAGGAACCGTTCCACCTCGCGCCGGTACTGGCGTCGGGTGCCGGGCCGGTCGGCGTAGAGCGAGAGCCAGGCTTCAACCGCCTCGAGATCCGTGTCGGCCACGATCCGGCAGCGCCGTTGATGTTCCCGATTGGCGCCCTGGCGCCCATCCAAGGCTTCGTGACCGATGTAGAGGGTTTTGAGGCCCGGATGGCGCGCCTCGCTCGGCGGTCTCGCAGCCACGGCCGGGAGCCCGCCCGGCATTGTCTTAAGACAAGCCTCGGCCGTACGGGCGATGGCGGGACCGACGCCGGGATAGCGCCGCCACCAGCGCGGCCCGTGGGCAGTCCTGGCGGCCTGGAGGTCCCCAAGGCGGGCGAGTCCCGCCGCGACGAGGGCCTGAGCGATGCGCGGGGCGAACCAGGCGTCGACCGGATCGGTGGGCTGCGGCACCGGCTCCGGCCGCGACGCCGCCCAAGCCACGGCGACGTGGGCCTTTTTCTGCCAGGCGGTCAGCCCGGCTATCGGCGGCTCGTCCGCGAACAGCGGGGCGAGTTCGGGACGGCCGAGGCGCTGGGCCTTGGCGGCGAGGCGCTGGCGCAGCGTTCGGATCTGCTGGCGAGCGGCGAGGGCGTCGTCGGTGTCGAGGTACTGCTGGGCCAGAACCGGATACGGCAGGCGCTCGATCCAGCCGCGCAGGAGGGCGGTTTCGGTGGAATTCAGGGGCATGGCAGCGGTTTCAGACGTCAGACTGGGCTTATCCTAGCGCTTTCGTGTCAATTATGAAAAGAATAGTTTTCATGATTTTCATCATACTACATTCATAATATTCTATGTATTAGATATGATGTTATGTTATAAGTAGCCGTGTCTGTCTATCGGAGATTGCCCATGACCCTGCCCTTCGATCGGGACCCCGCCGCCTGCGCCATGCTGCGCGCCCTCGTCCACGACGCCGTGCTCGGCGCCCGTCGCGCCCCGACGCCCCGGGTCCAACGTTTTCACGGCTATGCCATCCGGTGGCGTCCCCTAGCATCCGGCCGAATCGAGGTCGTAATCAGCCAAGGGGGCGCCCCGTTCGAACGAACCGTCGTGCCCTTCCCCGGCCGCGCCAATGGCCGCTGACCGCAAACGCGACGCCATCGCCACCTACAACGCCGCCTACGCCGCCTGCGGGGAGTTGTGGTTCAAGGAGCATCTGAAGCCCACTGTCGCTCTGATCGGCCAGCGGATCGGCATTCAGCACAATGTCGTGATCTCGCGCGCGATCAAGGACTGGAAGGTCGATGTGGATTTCGAGCGGCTGGTCGAAGAGCGTATGGCGGCCGCCCGCACCGCTCAGCCGGCGCGCGATGCGCGGCTGGATCAGGCTCTCACCGGAGTGGTCCGGATGGCGCAGGAGGAGGCGCGGCGGGAGTTCGAGACGCTGCGGGAAGATCTGGAACGGGAGCGAACGGTGCTGCGCGCCGAAACCGACGCGGCCCGGACCGAGGTGGACCGGATCCGCCGGGAATGGGACGCCTACCGGAGCGCGGCCGAACAGGCGCGGACAGACCTGCTCGGCCAGTTGGCGCAACGGGATCAGGCACTTGCGACGCTGCGGGACTGCGAGCGCGGCCTCCGCGAGGCCCTCGCCGCCGCCGAGGCCCAGCGCGCAACGCAAACCGCTACGCTCGCCGAACGCGAAGCGGCCGCCGCGAAGACGCTCGAAACCCTGGAGCGACGCTTCGAGGCCGACCATGCCTGGCATCTGCAACGGATTGCGGAGGAGCGCGACGCCGCCCAGCGGGCGGCCGAGGACCGGATCGAACGCCTGCAGCGCCGGATCGGGGAACTCGAAACCGAGGCCCAGGCCGCCGCGCAGTTACGGGATCTGCTGCGCCGCCAAGCCGATACCCTCGCCGCCCTCCAGCGCGAGTGGGCGGCTTGGCGTCCCGGTTCTGACGCGGATTGGCGACCGAAGCCGTGGGCGCCGGACCGGAGTCGCCGCCCCGAACGATTTGGGAGACGTCGATGACCTCGAGCTATCTCAACGGGATCGATCTCGAGCGCAACATGGCCCGCTTCTACCGAATCACCGTCACACCCACCCTGTTCGGCGATTGGGCGCTGATCCGGGAGTGGGGACGGATCGGCTCGCCGGGAACGGTGCGAGAGGAGTGGTTCGAGACTGTGGAGCGGACAACACAGGCCGCCGGCAAACTGAATCGACAGAAACCGCGGCGGGGATACCCTGCGGTTGGCGGGTAAGGTCGGATTGTCCGCCTTGTGCGCGATATGACAGAAAACGCTGAGGCCCCACTCCCGTCAGGCTGGCCGCGTTTTTTCGATCGGCTACGTGTAGATGTAGTGGCCTGAGAACATAACGCACCGGAACCGAGACCATCCGCCGTTTCGGGACCGGATTCATTGAGTCTATCCGGCTGCTCGGAACCCCATTCCGTGAGAACGAGCCCAGATTCACTGAGAACGGACCGAGAACATCCATCAGGAACCATGGGGTTGAGAACGGTTACAGCGGAATGAAAATGGTCGATTCATTTACCACCACAAAGACACCATGCAGCTCTATGTTCAGGTGTCCGTCAGCACGCGTCTATCCGTCCTATCCTGTCCGGATTTCCTGGACGCCAAACGCGTGCGCATCGGAACAGCGACAGCGCTTGCGGCGTTCCATGATCTCTTAGGTAGATAAACCCATGCCTTCCTCGGGAAGGCTCCTCAAACGTGAAACAGGAATATCACGGCGCCCCGAAGGTAGATTCGTTTCGCCCATCCGTGACACGAACTTCCAGGATGGATTATCTCTCCACCCTTCGAACGGTTGTCAGTTTCCGGCATCCTTTGTCGTCGGCAGCGTTCATAAGGTTCGCTTAATCTTCGCCGCGCATCATGGACTCCGATTCGATCCCGACGGAGTGCCCTTATGCGTTTCACCTTTTCGCTACCTTTGTTGCTCGCTGTTTCCGGACCTGCACTGGCTCAGCCGTCACAGGATTTACTGGCGGCTCTCGCCGCAGAGGCCCAACAGGCCGATCCGGCCTTTTCCGCCTTCTCCGCCAGTCGCGGCGAGGTCTTTTTCCGCGCCCGTCATGGCCGTGACTGGAGCTGCGCGACCTGCCACACCGACCACCCGGTTGTCCCCGGCAGGCACGCCGTGACCGGCAAACGGATCGAGCCGTTGGCACCCTCGGCCCATCCGGAGCGCTTCACACGTCCAAAGAAAGTCGACAAGTGGTTTCGGCGCAATTGTAACGACGTGCTGAAGCGCGCCTGCACCGCCGTCGAGAAGGGGGACGTGCTGACCTATCTTCTGAGCCTCGGGCATTGAGGAGGACGCCATGTCATACGTGAAAATGCTTCGCATGATCATGGCTCCGACTGTCGTTTTTGGCGCAAACGGGTTGACCCAGGCCAGCGGACAAGTCTCCATACCGCCCGATCCGATCTACGTGCAGGAGTGCGGAAGCTGCCATGTACCCTATCCGGCGCGGCGGCTGTCGGCGGCGTCATGGCGGGCCGTATTGAACGGACTCGACCGCCACTTCGGCAGCGACGCCAGCCTGGATCCGGCCACGCTGAAGCCCATCGCCGCCTATCTGGAAGCCCAGGCCCGTCGTCGGGCCACGCTCGGCGAGGACGGACAGCCGCTGCTGCGCATCACCGAAACCCGCTGGTTCCGGCACGAGCACGAGGAGATTCCGGAGCGGACCTGGAAGCTTCCGACGGTCCAATCGCCCGCCCATTGCGAGGCCTGCCACACCGCCGCCGAGCGCGGAAATTACTCGGAACACGCCCTTCATTTACCCAGGGAGTAACCTCATGACTCAACGCATTTTGGTGTGGGACCTGCCCACGCGTTTTTTCCACTGGTCGCTGGCGCTGAGCTTCGCCGGCGCCTTTCTGACCGCCGAAAGCGAGCGCTGGCGCGATGTCCACGTGCTCTTAGGCTACACCGTGCTCGGACTGCTCGTCTTTCGTCTCGTCTGGGGGTTGGTCGGCTCGCGCTACGCCCGCTTCGCCGAATTCGTGCGCGGGCCAAGAGTGGTTCTGCAGTATGCAAAAGGACTCATTCGTGGTCGGCCGCCCCATTTCACCGGCCATAATCCCTTGGGTGCGGTGGCCATTCTCTTGCTTATAGGGCTTGGCATCGCCAGCGGCGTATCCGGGTGGCTGCTCTACGAGGAGTTGGGCGGCGACTGGCTGGAAGAGTTGCACGAAGGGCTCGCGAACGGGATGCTGGCCGTAGTGATCGTGCATGTGCTGGGCGTGCTGTTCAGCAGTGTAGTCCATCGCGAAAATCTCGTGTGGGCGATGCTGACCGGGAAAAAACACGGCGAGGCGAGGGACGCGATTCCCGGCGCCAAAACTTGGGTCGGTCTGCTCCTCATGATCGCGCTGGCCGGGGTCTGGGCGTGGAGCGGGTTCGGAGCTCTGAACCGAGGAGAACCCCAGGCGAGCCATGCCACCGCGGACCGGATCGGATGGGCGGAACGGGCTGATCGGGACGACGACTGATCCCATCCGCCTCCGCGCCGGCCGTCCGTAGTAAGATCGACCCATGAGAATCCTGATCGTCGAAGACGATGCGCTGCTCGGAGACGGCCTCCGGGCCGGGCTGAAGCAGGCGGGCTTCACGGCCGACTGGGTGCGGGATGGGGTATCGGCGCGCCTGGCCCTGGAAACCGAGCGGTTCGCGGCGGTGGTGCTGGACTTGGGATTGCCGAAACTAGCAGGGCTCGACTTGCTCCGGCAGCTCCGGGTGGCCCAGGACCCCGTGCCGGTGCTGATCCTCACGGCCCGGGACGCCGTGGCGGACCGCATCGCGGGCCTCGATGCCGGTGCCGACGATTACCTGGTCAAGCCCTGCGATCTCGGCGAACTCGCCGCCCGCCTTAGAGCGCTGATCCGGCGCTCGGCCGGCCGGGCGGCTCCGGCCATCGAAATCGGACCCTTGGCGGTCGATCCGGTCGCCCATGCCGTGACTTATTGAGGCCAACCGGTGGAGCTCTCCGGCAAGGAATTCGCGCTGCTCCACGAACTGGCCCGGGAGGCCGGCCGGGTGCTGTCCAAGGAGCAGCTCGTTCAGCGCCTCTACCCTTGGGATGAGGAAATCGAGTCAAACGCCGTCGAGGTACACATTCACCACCTGCGCCGCAAGCTCGCCCCCGAGGTGATCGTCACGCTGAGGGGCGTGGGGTACTTCCTGCCCAGGGACTTGACGTGAAACATGCGGCATCATCTCTCCGTTCGCGGCTGCTGATCGGGGTGCTGTCTGCCGTCGCGATCGCCTGGATCGCCGTGACCGCGTCCGCCTATCGGCAGGCCCGGCACGAATTGGACGAGCTGCTGGATGCCCATCTGGCCCAATCCGCCGCCATCCTGCTGGCCCAACTGTCCGAAGAGGCCGAAGAAATTGACCTCGAACACGTACCGCAACTGCATCGCTACGCTCGCCGCGTCGCTTTCCAGGTGTGGGAAAGAGGACAACGCTTGCGTCTACATTCCGTCTCGGCGCCTTCGACCCGGCTTTCCTCTGTCGACGAGGGCTTCAGCTTCGGAGACGCGGAAGGCCGGCGCTGGCGGGTCTTCAGCACCTGGGGGCACGAGCACGAGTTCCTGATCCAGGTCGCCGAGCAGATCGAGGCTCGTGACGCAATCAGCGGCGAAATCGCCGGCCATCTGCTGGCACCGCTGGGTGTTGCCCTGCCGCTCTTGGGGGTCGCTCTGGCGCTGGCGATCCGACGGGGACTCAAGCCCCTGGAGGAGGTGGCTCGACAGCTGGCCTCGCGCGATCCGTGCCGCCTCGAACCGCTCGAGGCAGAGCCGGCTCCGGCTCCGGCTGAGATCCGGCCCCTAGTGGACCGGATCAACGGGCTGTTCGAACGGATGAAGGAAACCTTGGAGCATGAACGCCGATTCACGGCGGACGCGTCCCATGAACTTCGGACCCCGATCGCCGCCATTCGGGCTCAGGCCCAGGTCGCTCAGGAAGCGACCAACGAGGCCGAGCGCCTCCGCGCCCTGGACAAGGTCGTAAGCGGCTGCGACCGGGCGACGCATCTGATCGAGCAATTGCTCACCCTGGCTCGGCTGGATGCCGGAACCTCGCCGTACCCCGAGAGTCGCTGCGATCTCGTGCCGATCGCCCGCGACGTTCTGGCCGAACTCGGTCCCTGGGCACACGGTCGAGGGGTCACCCTGGAACTCGTGGCCACGGATCCCATCCCGGTCAGCGGCAACGAAGCCTTGCTGCGGGTGCTGCTGCGCAATCTGGTGGACAACGCCGTCCGCTACAGCCCGCCGGGTAAAACGGTAACGATCCGGGCGCGCATGGATTCGGCGGGAACGCGATGGGAAGTCATCGATCAGGGGCCCGGCATTCCCTCCGCCGAACGCGAGCGGGTTTTGAGTCGCTTTTATCGGCTGGCCGGGTTCGAGGAGGGATCGGGCCTCGGCTTATCCATCGCCCAGCGTATTGCAGAGTTGTGTGGCGCGCAGTTAACTCTCCATGATGCCGAAGGACATTCTGGTGTTCGTGCGCTTGTGAGATTTCCGAAAACATCCGTAAGTGGCTCGACCACCTAACCCGCTCCACGGTGGCTGGATATGAGAGCATACCCATAATTCCAAGGGCTAGGGAAGCTCTGAATAAGTGGATTCCGTTCATGCCCTTCGACAGGCCTGCCCTGAGCCCTTCGACTCGGCTCAGGGCAGGCCTGTCGAAGGACTTAATCAGAGCTTCCCTAGGTTCAGGACGCGGCGAAGGGTGACATCATCGCCAAGAACGATTTATGGCCTAGCTGCTTGGGATGGCGCGGTCTAATTCTTCATCTAATCCGAGGACTCCCTCGCCCAGAAAAAATCCCCGATAGATCGGCCGGTGACGAATCCCTGCGAACTGGCACCCGGATCGGACGGTCTTAATTCGCGTCCCTGCAAATGCTAAACGAGAACGCCCAAAATACTTCCAGTTCGCATCATCCCTCGCGTTGCCCGAAACCGAATTGCGCAAACTTGTATGCGGGTCTGGATTATTCTGTTTTTTCGGTATCACCATGGTTGCCGATTCATGAGGCCACGGACGACCTATCCGATGTTTCCATGCCTATGCTCGCAATTTCCAGCAAGTCCTCGACGGAGATGACTCGTCGGCTGCCCCGGTTGGCGGAACTCCTGCTGCTCCTGGGATTGGGCCTTGCCGCTTGCCACCAGAACGATTACCAGCCCAAGCGGGCCGTCGCGCCTTTACCGAAAGATGAAGTGATATTGCCGGCAGATTCCTCCAAGCGGAGCTATATCCAGGAACAAAGGGTAGAGCTCACCTCGGCCCCTCTGATGGAGCCCGTGGCGGGCAAGATCGCCTACGACGAATCCCGTACCGCCCGCATCTCCTCGCCCATTCCTGGTAGGGTGATCTCGACGCTTCCCGAGTTGGGAAGCACGGTCAACGCCCACGATTCGCTGGTGGAACTGGATAGCCCGGCTCTAGGCCAGGCCAAGGCGGATTATGCCAACGCCGTGGCCGATCAGCGGCTCGCCGAAGAAGCCTATCGGCGCGCCAAGATGCTTTATGAGAACGACGTGCTCCCGCGCAAGGAATTGCAGCAGGCGGAGGACAACCTCGCCCATGCTCGCAACGAGGCGCAACGGGCGCGAATGCATCTCGACAACCTGGGCGTGGCCGACGACCGGATCAATGACCGCTACGTGGTGCGAACACCCATCGCCGGCGTCATCACCGAGCGGCACGTCAATCCCGGCATGGAGGTGCGGCCGGATCTGGCGGAGCCGCTTTTCGTGGTGTCGGACCTCCATTCGCTATGGGTACTGATGAACGTATTCGAAAAGGACTTGGGGCTGATCCATCCTGGCACGCAGGTATGGGTGAGCGTGGCGGCCCACCCCGACCGGAAATTCGCGGCCACCGTCGAATACATTGATAAGGTGGTGGATGAAGCGACCCGCACGGTTAAAGTCCGCTGTAATCTGGCAAACCCGGACGGTGCGTTGCTGCCCGCCATGTACGCCACGGTCGAAGTGCAGAGCGATGCCGACAACCGGGCCATCGTCGTACCCTTGTCGGCGCTGATCACCGAGGGCGAGGGTGACCAGGTCTTCGTGTCCGTCGGTGACGGCCATTACAAGCGCCGCGACGTCAAGGTGGGCCTGAGGCTCCGTGACCGGGCGGTGATCGCCGAGGGGCTGAAGCCCGGAGAAGTCATCGTCAGTCAAGGCGCCCTGCTGCTCCGGACCGAGGAGGCTAACGAACAAGCAGCCGATCCCGAGTCCGGCACGCCAGGGCAATGATCTACCGCATTCTCGCCTTCTGCCTGCAACAGCGCCTGCTGGTCATCGGCCTTACTTTAGTGATCGTGGCGCTGGGAATATTCTCCTTCGAGAAACTGCCCATCCAGGCTTTCCCCGACGTGCAGAACGTGTTCGTCCAGGTGGTCACCCAATATCCGGGGCAGGCCCCGGAGGAAGTGGAAAAGGTCGTAACCCTCCCCATCGAACGAGAGATGAACGGCCTGCCGCACCTCATCAACATGCGTTCCGTGTCGATCTTCGGGCTGTCGGTAGTGACCCTGACGTTCGACGACGACGCCGAGGATTATTTCTCGCGCCAACAGGTACTGGAGCGCCTCCGTAACGTCAGCCTGCCCTCCGACGTGAACCCGGTGCTGGGCCCCCTAACCACCGGCGTGGGCGAAATCTACCGCTTCGTCATCGATGCCAAGGAACTGCCGCTGGTGGACCAGCGCGCCATCGAGGACTGGGTGGTGGAACCGAGGCTCCGAACCGTGCCAGGCGTGGCGGACGTGGTGTCCTTCGGCGGCGGAGTAAAGCAATACCAGGTTCAGGTCTGGCCGGATCGGCTCAAGGATTTCGGCTTGTCTATCGTCGACGTCTATCAAGCCATCGCCGACAACAACGGCAATACCGGCGGCGGCTATATCGAGCATGGCGACCAGGCTCTGGTGGTGCGCGGCGTGGGCCTTCTCGCCAGCGGGGACGAGATCGGCGACATCGTCCTGACCGCCCACGACGGCTCGCCCATCAAGGTCCGGGACGTGGCGGACATCGGCGTGGGACCCCAGCCCCGCACCGGCATCGTGGGCTACGACCGGCGCGACGACGTGGTGGAAGGCGTGGTGCTGCTGGTCAAGGGCAAGGACGCGATCAACGTGCTGGCAGGCGTGAAGGAAAAGATCGCCGAACTCAATAGCCACGGTCTGCCGCCCGGGGTCAAAATCAGGCCCATCTACGACCGCACCGAACTGGTCCAGCACACGGTGCACACCGTCGAGCACAACATGCTGGAAGGCGCCGTGCTGATCCTTGTCGTCCTGGTAGTCTTCCTGCGGAGCGCGCTGGTGGCGGCGGTGGTAACCCTGGTCATACCGCTGTCGCTGTTGTTCGCCTTCATCCTCATCGATGCGCGGGGCATCTCGGCCAATTTGATTTCGCTCGGAGCCATCGACTTCGGCATCATCGTCGACAGCGCCGTGGTGCTGGTGGAAGCGATAATGGTCAGGACCACCTTGGAAATGCACCGGGATCTGAGCCTGAACCACATGCGCCAGTCCATGCTCAACACCGCTGCGGAAATGGGCCGGCCGATCCTGTTTTCCAAGGCCATCATCATCACGGCATTTCTCCCCATATTCACCTTCCAGCGGGTGGAGGCCAAGATTTTCTCGCCCATGGCCTATACCCTGAGCTTCGCCCTTCTGGGTTCGCTCATCGTCAGCCTGACCCTGATACCCGTCCTGCTCAGCTTCATGCTTGGAAAGCGCCTCGAGGAGCGCCGTAATCCCCTGGTGCACTGGATGGAAACCCGTTACCGGCGCGCGCTCGAATGGGTATTGGCGAGGCCGAGGCCGGTGATCGGAGGCGCCGTACTGGCTCTGGCGCTATCCCTGAGCCTCCTGCATGTCATCGGCACCGAGTTCATGCCCAAGCTGGACGAGGGCAACATCTGGCTCACCGTGACACTGCCCACGCCCATTTCCCTGGATAAGGCCAAGGATATCGAGCGAAACATCCGGGAGCGCATCGAGAACTTCCCGGAAGCGCGAACGGTAGTATCCCATCTGGGCAGGCCCGAGGACGGCACCGATCCGAAAGGCTTCAATAACCTCGAAATCCTGGTGCCATTGCAGCCCAAGGGGACCTGGCGTTTTTCGCGCAAGGACGACCTGATCCGGGCCATGAACGATAAGCTGCTGGTATTTCCAGGCGTTCAGCTCAACTTCTCCCAGGCAATCCAGGACAATGTGGAAGAAGCCATTTCCGGAGTGAAAGGCGAAATCGCGGTGAAGATTTTCGGCGAGGACCTCAAGGTTTTGCAGGACAAGGCCGACCAGGTGGTGCGGATTCTCAAGTCCACGCGCGGTTCGACCGACGTGGCGGCGGAGCAGCAGGCGGGACTTGCTCAGGTGGTGATCCGCATCGACCGCGCCAAGATCGCCCGGCACGGCATCAACGTGTCCGACGTGGAAGACGTGCTGGAAATGGCGGTGGGCGGCAAGGCGGCTTCGCAACTTCTCGAAGGCAGCCGGCGTTTCGACATTGCCGTGCGGTTGACGGCCGACGGCCGCTCCTCGGTGGCGGACCTGGAAAACCTCACCGTCCGAGCGCCGGACGGCAGCCGCATCCCCTTGGGCCAATTAGCGGAAATCAAGGTGGACATGGGCGCTTCCCGCATCGGCCGCGAGGACAACATGCGGCGCATCGCCGTAAAGTGCAATCTCATCGGCCGCGACCAAGGCGGGTTCGTCCAGGAGGCGATGCCGCGCGTGGCGCGCGAAGTGGTATTGCCGCCCGGCTACCGCGTCGTCTGGAGCGGCCAGTTCGAGAACCAGCAGCGGGCCATGAAGCGGCTGTCGATCATCGTGCCGATCAGCCTGACCTTGATCTTCGTGTTGCTGTTCTGGGCCTTCCAGTCGGTCAAGCATGCCGCACTGATCGTCATGAACGTGCCTTTCGCCCTGATCGGCGGGCTCGTCGCGCTATGGCTTACGAGCATAAACTTAAGCGTTTCGGCGGCAGTGGGCTTCATCGCCCTGTTCGGCATCGCCGTGCAGAACGGCGTTATTCTGGTGTCGCAGCTCAACCGTTTGCTGCGCGAGGGACTGTCGTTGCACGAGGCGATCGTCTCCGGCGCCACCAGCCGCCTGAGGCCGGTAACCATGACTGCACTGATGGCGATGCTGGGCTTGTTTCCCGCCGCGCTGTCCACCGGCGTAGGCTCGGAAACCGCCAAACCGTTCGCCGTGGTCATCATCGGCGGGCTGGTCACGGCGACGCTGCTCACCCTGACCATCCTGCCCCTACTCTATCGCTATTTCGAGGAGCGTGTACGCCTCTGAAGGCAAACCCGCCGGGAACCGCCATGAAAGAAATCCGCGCTTATGTCCAACCCTACATTCTCAGCCGTCTCGTGCAGATGCTTGCCGAGATTCCCGATTTTCCGGGCATGAGCGTCAGCGATTGTGAAGGTTTCGGTCGGGACCGGATCGAAGCCGGCAAAGGCTTCACTCCCTTCGCCCTGAAGAAGCGGCTGGAAATCTTCACTCCGGATGAGTTGGTGGAGCCCATCGTCTCGGCCATCATGAAACACGCCCACACGGGCCACCCCGGAGACGGAAAGCTTTATGTGATCGATGTACTGGAAGGAAGTCGGATTCGAACGGGCGAAAGAGGAAAGGAAATCGTTTGAAGGTAGCGCTCCGAAATCGAAGTCAAGGCGCATACCTCCCTGAAGCACTACCCCGTCGTCCCGCGACAACGGACGAGACACAGTTCCCCCGATACCGCCTGCGTGTGTTCAGCGTAATCGCATTACCCGCGCGTTTTGAATTCGCCGCAAGCTGACCGGCCCGACAGCAGTTGACTCCGCAACGGCTAAGAGCCGTCGTTCCGAACCGCTTTTGATTCGGTGCGAAAGAACCTTCGGAACCGGTTGAACACCACCGTTTTATGTCCGGATAAGCGTTCTTGCTGACGTCTTGGGATGCGCTGCGTGCGCCTCAAGCAAGACAGAACAATAGGTCCGGAAAGTGTTGTGTGTGCGGCGCAATCCACGACCGTGTTTATCGGCACGATTTTTGCCTTAACCCGCGTGTCACAAATTCCCTGAAAAAGGCTCTTGTCGATGGATTCCGGTCGAGCGGCTCCGCCGTTCGCTACTGCCGCGGCCATCCAGCGCAAATCGCCGCGGCGGACTCTTCGTAATCCCGGACTTTTCGCCGGCTAGTTGTAATCAAGCGATCGAACTCGCAGCATTCGCAGAAAGGACAGTTAAAAAAACCATGACCAAAGACGATTTATTTAAAGAGCAACGCCCGCTGGTGATGGATTTCGATTTCGGAAAGGATACGGCCGAGGTTTTCGACGACATGCTGGACCGCTCGGTCCCGTTCTATGCGGAAATTCAACGCATGATCGGAGAGCTCGCGGGAGATTTCGCCGTACCCGGAACCAATCTTTACGACCTGGGTTGTTCGACCGGCACGACGTTCATGGGACTCGATCCGGTCGTTCCGGCAGACGTAAACTTCATCGGGGTGGACTCCTCGCCCGAGATGCTGAAAAAGGCTCAGAAAAAGTTGGAGCATTGCGGCCTTTCACACAGTCATGAACTGATCTGCCTCAATTTGGATAACGGCGTACCCATCCTGAATGCCTCGGTGGTCATCCTGAACCTGACGCTGCAATTCGTCCGTCCGCCCAACCGCGACCGCGTCGTTTCGAGCATCTCGCACGGATTGAACGACGGCGGCTGCCTAATTCTGGTCGAAAAAGTGCTCAGCCAGGACTCGACCATCAATCGGCTGTTCATCAAGCATTATTACGAGTTCAAGAAGCGCAACGGCTACAGCGAACTCGAAATTTCCCAAAAGCGGGAAGCGTTGGAGAACGTCCTGATTCCCTACCATCTCGGGGAAAACCGGGAACTGTTGCTGCGGAACGGCTTCAGATCGTGCGATGTCTTCTTCCGCTGGTACAACTTCTGCGGCATGGTGGCGGTGAAATGAACGTCGGTTCTCTGATTCACCGGTCGCTGTTGCATTCCGGACGCTTCTTCTTCCGCGTACGCAACGCCCTGTTCCCGGTCATTTTCCTGCTTTTTCTCATCTTGGTCAGACCGGCCGTATTCCTGGGCAATGAGAAGCTGGATGCCGTCGTTACGGCAGCCGGAATACTCATCGCCCTGGCCGGACAAGCATTTCGTTTGCTGGTCATCGGATATGCTTATGTCAGGCGCGGCGGCAAGAACAAGGAAGTCTTCGCCAACGAACTGGTTACCCGAGGCTTTTACGCCCATACCCGGAACCCCATGTACGTCGGCAACTTCCTGATCATCGCCGGCCTTAGCCTGCTCTACGGTTCCCCCTGGGTCTATGCCGTGGCGATACCCTTCTTCGCCTGGGTCTATCTCGCCATCGTCACGGCCGAGGAAGCTTATCTGCGGGATAAGTTCGGGGCGGTTTATGAGGCGTACGCCAAAAAGGTCAACCGCTTTTGGCCCGATTTGCGGGGTATCCGCGGGTCTTTGGCCGAATTCCGCTACGACTGGCGGCGGACGCTGGTCAAGGAATACAACACGCTCGTTTTCACCCTGGCCACTCTGTTGGGGCTTTTCGTCTGGAAGATGGCTTACGTGTACGGTTTAGAGACCCATCGGACCCTGATCCAGGTTCTGAGCGCCGGGTTCATACCGCTGGGTCTATTTTATGTGTCGGTTCGCTTCTTGAAGAAGACCCGCCACCTTCGACCGGAACGCAAGGCGGAATCGGAAACGGCAGTTCTCCGCACGACAAAATGACTTCGGCGGCGCCGGCCGGAGCCTTTTTTTACCGCGGTTTGGCGGTGCGGGTCGGACGATCGTAGGTCGGCAACCCATTGCCGACGCACGAGATTATGCAAGCGCCTTTGTCGGAAGGGGCGTCCTAGCGCTCCCCGGATGACCGTTTGCGATTGGAAGGGTCGCGACTAAAGCGACCGTTTGCGATTGGAA
>NZ_JBDIVO010000024.1:0-29430 GCF_039794385.1 Methylocaldum sp.
CTAAAGGCCCGTTTGCGATTGGAAGGTCGCGACTAAAGCGACGTTTGCGATTGGAGGAGAGTGAGAAATGCGGGTTAATCTACGATTTTCTCGACTTGGCCACCAAATAGACTTCGGGGCTTCGATCCCGCGAAGCTTTGGGTTTTCGCACCGACACCTTGCCGAACATCTGGCGGGATTTCCGCACGAAGTCGTCGAAGTCGGGTCCTTGGAACAGCTTGGCCACGAAGCTCCCGCCGGGCTTGAGGAGCTGTTCGGCGGTATCGAGAGCCAATTCGGCGAGATACATCGCTCTTGCCTGATCCACAACGCGTGCGCCGCTCATGTTGGGCGCCATATCGGACAAGATCAGGTCGACCGGCCGGCCCTCCAGTTTCGCCTGCAACTGCTCCAATACGGATTCTTCCCGAAAATCGCCCTGAATTGCGGTCACACCCGGAATCGCTTCCATCGGCAGAAGATCAAGCGCTATAATTTCGCCGCTTTTTCCGATCCGCTCCGCTGCGTACTGGGACCAACCGCCCGGCGCGGCTCCCAAGTCCAGCACCACCATGCCCGGCTTGAACAAGTGCTCCCGCTCGTCCAATTCTTTCAGCTTAAACACCGCCCGTGAGCGGTAGCCAAGCGCTTGGGCTTGTTTTACATATTCGTCGGAAAAGTGTTCGGCCAGCCAACGACGGCTGCTTCGACTACGCGGCATAATCTAATGTACGGCCAAATTGAATCCCAGTTCCCGAGGAAATCCGAGTTGAAATCTGATTATAAGAAATTCTTGCGTGCCAAGGCCCATTCCCTGAAACCCGTCGTCATCACCGGCCAGGCGGGAATCACACCCGCCGTATTGAACGAGATCGGTTTAGCCTTGGACCATCATGAATTGATCAAGGTGCGGGTGAACGCCGCCGACCGAGAAGAACGCCGCGAGATGACCGCCCAGATCTGCGGAGAACTGGGCGCCGAATTGATTCAATCGATCGGCCATATCATCACGCTTTATCGGCAAAATCCTGACAAGAAATAACTAAATATATTTGACCGAGCAAACTTCGAATTCCCTTACGCCACCCGGCGCCTGTACCGTCGCGACATCGCCCTCCCGCTTGCCGATCAGCGCCCGGGCGATGGGCGAGGTGATGGAGATCAGTCCTTCCTTGATATTGGCTTCATCCTCGCCGACGATTTGGTAAGTCACCGAATCGCCGCTGCCCATGTCTTCAAGCTCGACCGTGGCCCCAAAAACCACCTTGCCCCCGGCATTGAGCGTCGTCACATCGATGATTTGAGCGTGCGCCAACTTGGCCTCGATTTCCTTGATCCGGCCTTCGGTAAATCCCTGTTGCTCGCGCGCCGCGTGATATTCCGCGTTTTCCTTCAAATCGCCGTGCGACCGAGCCTCGGCGATGGCTTCGATAATCCTCGGGCGCATGACTGTCTTAAGGTGGTTAAGCTCTTCGCGCAGCTTTTCTGCCCCACGGGCGGTCAGTGGAACTTTATTCATAGTTGCGTTTCCTCAAAAGTCACACTTTGCAGAATTCCTGGTGCAAATCCTGTAGGCGATTGACATCGCCGGCATCCAGTTCGCTAAGGGCGGAACAGGTGGCACGGGCACCGGAAATAGTAGTCGTGTAGGTAATCTGCTGTTGCAGTGCCTGGCGCCGAATGGTGAATGAATCGGCAATGGCTTTCTTGCCTTCGGTCGTGTTGATGATGAACTGGAGTTCGTCGTTCTTGATCATATCCACGATATGCGGCCGCCCCTCGTAAACCTTGTTCACGGTGATGCAAGGTATGCCGGCGTCTTCTAGCACTCTCGCCGATCCGCGCGTGGCCACTAATCGGAAACCTTTGGCCAGAAGATCTCGGGCTATCGGGATGACCTTGGACTTGTCGCTCTCCCTCACACTGATCAGCACATTGCCGCTGTGGGCCAGTTTTACGCTGGCGGCGCGCTGCGCTTTGGCGTAAGCCTCGCCGAACGTGACTCCCACGCCCATCACTTCGCCGGTGGACTTCATTTCCGGGCCGAGCAGCGGGTCCACGCCGGGGAATTTGATGAAGGGAAACACCGCCTCTTTGACCGAGTAATACTCGGGGATGCGTTCCTCAAAGATGCCTTGTTCGTCCAGACTTTTTCCCACCATACAGCGGGCCGCGATCTTGGCCAGCGGATAGCCGGTGGCCTTGGATACGAACGGAACGGTACGCGAAGCGCGCGGATTGACTTCCAGAATGAAAATTTCTTCGCCCTTGATGGCGAACTGGGTGTTCATGAGCCCCACAACGCCCAGGGCCTCGGCAAGCTGACGAACCTGTTCGCGCACCCGAGTCTGAAGCTCGGGGCTCAAATCATACGGCGGAATCGAGCACGCCGAATCGCCGGAATGCACGCCCGCCTGCTCGATATGCTGCATCAGTCCGCCGATCAGGACTCGTTTTCCGTCGCATATGGCGTCGACGTCCATTTCGATGGCATCGTCCAGGAACCGGTCCAACAGCACCGGCGACTCGTTGGAAACGCTCACCGCCTCGCGCATGTAGCGCCCCAGGTCCTCGTCGTTGAACACGATTTCCATGGCCCGCCCGCCCAATACATAAGAGGGCCGAACCACCAGCGGATAGCCGATTTCGTTCGCGCAGCGCATGGCTTCGTCCAGGGAACGCGCGGTGCGGTTGGGCGGCTGTTTGAGATTTAGGCGATCGACCAGCTTTTGGAAACGCTCCCGGTCTTCCGCCAGGTCGATGGAATCGGGCGACGTGCCGATAATGGGCGCATCGGCCGCCTCCAGCGCCCGCGCCAGCTTCAGCGGCGTCTGGCCACCGTACTGGACGATGACCCCGGCTGGTTTTTCCAGATCAATGATCTCCAGCACGTCTTCCAGCGTGAGCGGTTCGAAATAGAGCCGGTCGGACGTGTCGAAGTCGGTGGAGACCGTTTCCGGGTTGCAGTTGATCATGATGGTTTCGTAACCATCTTCACGCAGCGCCATCGCGGCGTGCACGCAGCAGTAGTCGAATTCGATGCCCTGACCGATGCGATTGGGTCCGCCGCCCAAAACGATGATTTTCTTCCGCTCGGTAGGATTCGCCTCGCATTCTTCCTCATAAGTGGAATAAAGGTAGGCCGTTGCCGTGGCGAACTCCGCCGCACAAGAATCGATGCGCTTGTAAACCGGACGGATGCCATGCTTGTGGCGCACGGCCCGGACTTCCGACTCGGCGCTGCCCAACAGCGCCGCGAGACGCGAATCGGCGAACCCTTTGCGTTTTAAAGCGAACAGTTCTTCCGAAGACAGCGTGGCCAAGGTGCGCTTCGCCAGTCCCATTTCTTCCTGCACCAACTCCTCGATCTGGGCCAGGAACCACGGGTCGACGCGGCAATGGGCATGCACCTCGTCCAACATCCATCCCGCCCGGAAAGCGTCGGCGATATAGAAGATGCGCTCGGGTCCGGGATGACGAAGCTCCCGAAGAAGAATATTGCCGGCATCCTCGGCGGAAACGTCGAGCTTTCCGACCAGACCGTCCACGCCGGTTTCCAGGCTGCGCAGGGCTTTTTGCAGAGACTCCTGGAAGGTGCGGCCTATGGCCATGGCCTCGCCGACCGACTTCATTTGGGTCGTCAGCCGATCGTCCGCCTGCGGAAACTTTTCGAACGCGAACCGGGGCACCTTGGTGACCACGTAATCGATGGTCGGCTCGAACGAGGCCGGCGTCGCGCCTCCGGTGATCTCGTTCCTGAGTTCGTCCAGCGTATAGCCGACCGCCAGTTTGGCAGCAACCTTGGCGATCGGGAATCCGGTCGCCTTGGACGCCAGGGCCGAGGAACGGCTCACGCGGGGATTCATCTCGATGACGATCATACGCCCGTCCTTGGGGTTAATCGCGAACTGTACGTTGGAACCGCCGGTGTCGACTCCGATCTCGCGCAGCACCGCGATGGAGGCGTCGCGCATGATCTGGTATTCCTTGTCCGTCAGGGTCTGCGCCGGGGCGACGGTGATGGAGTCGCCGGTATGGACTCCCATGGGATCCAGATTCTCGATGGAGCAGATGATGATGCAGTTGTCCTTGCGGTCGCGCACCACTTCCATCTCGAACTCTTTCCAGCCCAGCACCGATTCCTCGATGAGAAGCTCGTGGGTCGGCGAAAGTTCCAGGCCGCGTTCGCAAATTTCGACGAATTCCTGTCGGTTGTAGGCGATGCCGCCGCCCGAACCGCCCAGCGTGAATGAAGGACGGATGATGGCCGGAAAGCCGATTTCGTCCAGACAGGCGAGCGCTTCTTCCAGGCTGTGGGCAACGCCGGAACGGGCCGAGCCCAGACCGATCTTGGTCATGGCCTGCTTGAATTTTTCCCGGTCTTCGGCCTTGTCGATGGCTTCCTTGGAGGCTCCGATCATCTGTACGCCGAATTTCTCCAGCACCCCGTTACGGTCCAGATCGAGCGCGCAATTCAGCGCGGTCTGTCCGCCCATGGTCGGCAACAGTGCGTCCGGCCGCTCCTTCTCGATGATTTTGGCGACGGTCTGCCAGTCTATAGGCTCGATGTAGGTGGCATCGGCCATCTCCGGATCGGTCATGATGGTGGCCGGGTTGGAGTTGACCAGGATCACCCGGTAGCCCTCTTCCTTTAGTGCCTTGCACGCCTGTGCGCCGGAATAGTCGAACTCGCAGGCCTGCCCGATGACGATGGGACCGGCGCCGAGTAAAAGGATGGACTGAATGTCGGTTCTTTTAGGCATGAAGCGTTGTATCGTTGATCTATGTCTGAGCGAAAGCCGTTCCGGACTGTGCGAAAAAACTCAACCTGCGGGTACCGTGCGTGCGGACCGGCCGTCCTGGCGACAGGCCATGCTTTCGATAAAGCGGTCGAACAACGGCGTCAGGTCGTGCGGTCCGGGACTGGCCTCGGGATGGCCTTGAAAACTGAAGGCCGGGCGATCGGCCAGCTCGATACCTTGCAAGCTGCCGTCGAAGAGCGAACGGTAAGTCGGCCGCACGTTTCCTGGAAGACTCCGTTCGTCCACGGCGAAGCCGTGATTTTGGCTCGTGATCAATACGCGACCGGTATCCAGTTCCTGAACGGGGTGGTTGGCGCCGTGGTGACCGAACTTCATCTTCATCGTCCTCGCGCCGCTTGCCAAAGCTAACAACTGATGGCCGAGACATATACCGAATACCGGAATCTGGATGTCCAGAAACTCCCGGATTGCTTGGATGGCGTAATCGCAGGGCTCGGGATCGCCCGGTCCGTTCGATAAGAAGATTCCGTCCGGGTTCAATGCCAGAACCTCACGGGCCGATGCCGTGGCCGGAACTACCGTCAAGCGGCAACCCCTGTCGGCGAGAAGGCGAAGAATATTGCGTTTGACGCCGAAATCATATGCGACCACATGGAAGCGATTCTGATCGAGTTCGCCGTATCCCTGCCCGAGCTGCCAGGACGTTTCCGACCACGCATAGCTTTGTCGTGCGGTGACCTCCTTGGCCAGGTCCATGCCTTGCAGCCCCGGAAATTCCCGCGCTTTGGCGACGGCATAATCCGGGTCGATCTCTTTACCGGCGATAAGGCAACCGCGCTGGGCTCCCTTGTCGCGAAGAGTGCGGGTCAGTTTCCGTGTGTCGATTCCGGCAATGCCAACCACCCTATTTTCTTTCAGATACTCCGGGAGACCCTTGTCGGCCCGCCAATTGCTCAAGCGCGTCGGCACGTCGCGAACAACCAGTCCGCTGGCATACACGCCCCCCGACTCCACGTCTTCACGGTTGATGCCGACGTTACCGATGTGCGGATACGTGAGCGTTACGATTTGGCGGGCATAGGATGGGTCCGTCAGGATTTCCTGGTAGCCGGTTATGGACGTGTTGAAAACCACTTCACCGACGGAACAATCTTCTGCTCCGATGGATATACCCCGAAAAACGGTGCCGTCTTCCAAGGCCAGCAATGCGAGCGTGTTCAATTTGTGTCACCTTAGACATGCAAAACGGGAGGGACCATATGGTCCGTCCCGTTGCTGTTATTCGTGGATATCGCTAATTTAACGGGGATTTTACGAAAAATGGGCATCTGCTGTCTATGAGGGTCAGTCAACCGTCCGGTCGACGCCCCGCCCTTCGGAGTCTTCACAATCGGCTGTGGGTTCCGTCGCACATGGGTTGCTTATCGGTATGCTTGCAGCCGCAGAGCCAGACTTTCTTTGCCTCGGCAAGTTCGAAAACTACTGGCGAAAACTCCGTTCCCTTATGGGAACCATCGCAAAACGGTTGCTTGGCGGATCGCCCGCAGGCACACCACCAGTATTTACCCGGCGCTAGATCCATGGCGTACGGGGCCTTCTGAGGGATGGTCGGTTCGGACATGGCTATCTCCTGTTCTCGTTCTAAGGGCAAAGAAGGTGACATAAATAGGCCTGATCTGTCATCAGTCTGGATAATCCATGATCAGTTTTCGAGCGGCCGGAGTTCGCCGTACGTGCGCCCCATCGTCCCGAGTTTCGGAGATACGACTCGGAACGACTAATCGCGGTTCCGCACAGAGCCACGCCGAATCATATTCTTAGCCCCAGAGGATTATCGGGATCGATATGGTCCATAAACGGTTTACGGCGGTCCTGATCGGTGACTTGGTAAATACACCCCAACCAATTGTTGAACACCGCTTTCGCAGTATCCCGCCAAGTGTTGTCCAAATGCCGGATCACCTCCTCTTCGGGAAACTCCGGAGGCGTTTTGCCAAGGCGCCGGGCGCTTCGGAGATGTTGACCGTATTCGTTAAGTACACCGCCCACGTCCAAATTGAAATAATGTTCCGGAAACGGCGGATAATCCTCGCGTTCTCCGTGGTAGTGGCGCATCACTTCGCGCTTGTACTCCTTCAGCAGGCTGATCGTGTCGTACTCCGGATGCCCTTGGAAATAGACTACGCGGAACAGGTCCGGGCTCACCGCGAGATGGACGCCCGCCTCCTCGCTTTCAACCAGAACTTTAAGCCCGGCAGCTTCCATATCTTCCCGAAAAATTTCATTGTAACGGGAGTGAGGCACGTCGAAACGGGTATTGATGTCGGCAACCAAAGGATGGCGCCGCTCGACCACTCGGTGGGAATAGACTCCCCAACGCTTGAAGCCCAAATGAGTGCGCTCTACGCCGTGGCAATACTGAAACAGCGCATGGGTCGCGAGACACGAACATAAAATGGACGTGACGTTCTGCTTCGCCCAGTCGAACACTTCGGTCAACGGTTGCCAGAACGCCTCCTCAGGAAGATGCGGATGAGTGACGTTCGCGCCGCTCACGATCAGCCCGTCGAGCCCATCGCGTTTGATTTGCCCGAAGGTCTCGTAATAGCGGTCGATATGGTTTTGCGCCTGTTCGCTCCGCTGTATGCCTTCGATCGTGAACGGATGCATGTGAAACTGCACGATCGGATTGGCGGCCCCAACCAGGCGAAAAAATTGCCGCTCGGTCGCCTCCAGAGCCGAATCCGGCATCATATTGAGAAGCCCGATATGCATTTCTCGGATGTCCTGATGGCGAGCGCGCTCGACCGAGAGGATTTCCTGCCCCTCCTCCCTCAAGCGCCTGAACGTGGGCAATTCGGTGTGCGCTACCAAAGGCATGTCTTCAAGCTCTCCGAAACTGAATTAACGCGATCAGCGCCCCAAGGCGTCCATGATGAGACGAATGAAATCGTTCTCACCTCGAACGTTCGCAATCTCATTGGCATCGACGGTGTAGCCGTATTCGTCGGCGATGGCCTGGTAATTGGGCAAGCGCGCGCGGAACAGCCGGGGAAACACCCAGGAAACGAATTCGTCCGGCGGGATATCCTCGATGGCCGAATAGGCTTTTTCCGCCATGAATTCGGCGAGTTGCCGGTCCAGAAACTCTTCCCGATAGTACAGCGGCTTGGGATCGCGTTGAGCGCGCTCGATTAGAAGATGCTCCAATTCCGGAGTGGTCTTGATATACAGAATAATCGTGTGCTCGGCGAGAATCCTGATGGTTTCCGGATCTTCCAGTTCGCAGACGCTGCCGCCCGCGTCATTGATGAAATGCTTGTAGCCGTAGATAGAGTCGACCTTTTCGATAAATTCCGGCACGTCGCGCATGGCGGCGATTTCGGCCTGCCGGTGCAGGGCCTGACGACGCTTGAACTCGGCCGGAGTGAGTCCGCCCTTCGCCGGATCGCCGATTTTCCCGAGGAACGTCGAAACCGGCGCCAAGTTGTCTACGGTGATGTTGCTGCGGATATAAATCGAATCGGAACGCAGCAAATCGCGCAAGAACGGCACGTCCATGGCTTGCCGCTTGATATTGTCGAGAATCGGCTCATCCAAATACCGGGTGCCGATTCGATAGTCGCCGGAGTAATGGAACCACGTCTTCTTGGGCAAACTATTGGCCAGCGTCGTTTTGCCGACGCCGGACATGCCCAGCAGCGTGATGCGTTTGGTCTCCCAGTCCAAGAACGCCTTGGGGCTCATTCTCATGGTATGTTCCGTGTCAGTGTGTAATGAGCGGTTACTCGCCCCGGTTGATCATGTGAGTCGCAGTCTGCGCGAATGCCCGGGCCAGAGACTCGCGCAAAGCGGGGTCCAGGGGCATATCGTCGAGAGCCTTATACATACAAAGCAGCCATTGATCCCGTTCCTTCGTGCCGATAGAAAACGGAAAATGCCGCATCCGAAGGCGCGGATGCCCGAACTCCTCCTGAAAAAGATCGGGACCTCCCAGCCAACCGGACAGAAACTTGAACAGCTTGTCTTTCGAACCGGCCAAATCCGCAGGATGCATCGCTCGAATATCGAGAGCTTCCGGCATTACATCCATGTACCCGTAAAATCTTTCCACCAGTTCCCGAACGGCGCTCTCGCCGCCGACGAGTTGGTAAGGGGTCATTACGTCGGGGGGATTCATCATAATTCCGATACGTCAAAAATCGCGCGAATTTTAACAGGTTCGGTTCCTGAGCGGTTTAACTCGATCGGGCGGTCTCCCCAATTTGAGATGATATGTTTAATATAAAACACCGCGAGCGAATCAACCGCGCTAGCGATACACGCTGGTTATCCGCTTGATGACTTGACGCAAGGCCATCGCCTCGCGATTATGGGCGCTCATGCGATGGAATACGCGGCTTGAGCAACTATTAGCATCCGCCTCCGACTTGTTACCAATCGTCAAAAACTGCAAACGGTTTATCCCGGCTGATTATCCGTCCAATCGAACTCGTGACCACAACACCTTCGCTCGACCTTAAGACGAAACTGCAAGTTACCTGTCAAAATTGCAGTTTGACTTCATTGTGCATTCCTCGGGGATTAGCCCAGGAGGATATCGAACGCATCAGCCGCATCGTCGCTCGTAAGAAAACCTTACAACGAGGCGAGCATCTCTTCCGCGAGGGCGACAAGTTCCGCGGGGTCATCGCGATCAAGGGAGGAACGGCCAAGACCGTCATTTACGACGCGCAAGGCTACGAATACATCACCGGCTTGCTGTTACCGGGGGAACTATTAGGTTTCGACGCACTGGCCACGAATCACCACAAGTGCTCTGCAATCGCGCTCGAAACCTTGAGCTACTGCGAACTTCCCGCCAATCAACTCGACCAATTGTGCCACGAAGTACCGAATTTGCTGCGGGAACTTTTCCGCCATGCCAGCGCCAAGCTGGACGAGGAAACGGATCAAGTAATTGTCAACAAGCGCGCGGCAGAAGACCGGGTTGCCATGTTTATCCTGAATCTGTCCGACCGCCTTCGAAAACGCGGCTTTTCGCCGGTGGACTTCAATCTCACCCTTACTCGTCAGGAAATAGGCAATTTTTTGGGATTAGCACTCGAGACGGTCAGCCGTACCTTGCGGAATCTAGAAGATGCCGGGCTGATTACGGTCCGCCATAAACATATCCGTATACTGGATCTAGAGGCATTGAGAGCCACATATACCCACCGCTGATTCAGCCTAACCGCATTTTCAACAAGCCCGAATAATTCGGATCTTCGCGGGACGGCAATGTCCCTAGCGTCACGGGATACCGGCCGGCAACCCATAGAGAAATATCGCCTCACAAGACCTAAACGAAAAAAGGCGCGCAGAGCTGAACTCGGCGCGCCTTTAAATAGAGACTGAAAAAGGATAATTATTTCTTCTCAGACTCTTTGAATTTCGTTAGAAGACCTTTCGCAGGCTTCGCTTCTTTAACGGTATCGGCAACCTGAAGGTATTTTTCTACCGTAGCGTCCAGATCAGCCGGTTGGCCCACTACCATCACGGCGCCCATGCGAGCACCCCAGTGCGGCGGACATTTGAAGACGTACAGACCCTCTTTCTCGACGGCATAGTCGTAATCGGCGCCCATAGCGGACAGCATTTTCGGAGCCCCTTCCGGCCACATGCCTTCTACGCTCTCCACGAAATGGGTCGCCATATTGCGGAACGAAATAACATCGCCAACTTTAGCGTGAATAAACTCGGGCGCGAATTTCACACCTTGGCCTTTTACTTCGATCGTCTCCGCGTTAACGGCGGCCGATGCCAGCATCGCCACACCCGCCACAGCAAGCATCGCTTTCTTAGCAAAAATCATTACATAACCTCCAACACTACTGTTTTTCGTTCTCACGGATACCAGGCAAATCGGACAACAAACCCTGTTTTGCCAAAGCCGTTTTCCTGAACTGATCCGATATATCACCGTACACCGCGGCGCAGGATGATACACCAATTTGGCTTAATTAGCTATGAATGATATTTAAGCCTGCGCATCGAAAACCGTATTTCCACGGCTCATCAGCCGAACTGTCCGGAATTTCCCTCAGAAGAGTCGTCGCCGTACAGATCGCTCATTTTATAAAAGCCATGAATATGCCGAATCATCACCATGATTACCGAAGCAACGGGCAATGCGAGCAACACCCCTAGGAAACCAAACAGCTGACCGCCCGCCAGAACAGCAAAAATGACCGCGACGGGATGCAGTCCGATCTTATTTCCTATCAGCCACGGGGTTAACCAAACGCCCTCAAGCATTTGGCCTACGCCGAATACAGCCAAAACCGGGACGATCGACCACAAATCTCCGAATTGTGCCAACGCCGCTATCGATGCAGCCACCACGCCGGAGATGGAACCCGCATACGGTATGAAACTGATCAGCCCGGAAAACATGCCGATAAGAAGCGCCAAGTCCAGTCCGGCCAGCCATAATCCGATACTGTAAATCGTGCCCAGAGCGGCCATGACCGCAAACTGACCTCGAAACACGGCACTCAACACTTCATCCGATTCTTCCGCCAATATGACGACAACCGGCGCCCAGCGACGGGGCAAGAGATCGTGGACACGGGCGACTATGTCATCCCAGTCCCTCAGCAGATAAAAGATGACCACCGGAATCAGCACCAGATTCATCAGCCACGAGATGACTACGGCGCCGGAATGCGACAAAGAGGACAGCACAGTGGTCGCCACCCCTCCCGCCTGCTGCCAATGCCCGCTCAAAACCCCGGCCACCTGTTCCAGATCGACAAACTTGATGCGGACTCCTAAATGTTTTTGCACCCAAGGGACAACGGACGTTTTAAACCAGCGGGTGTATGCGGGGAGATTATCGATGAACCGGCTGATCTGCTCCTCTAACATTGGGATGATCAGCAGAAGCACTAGACCGATAACTAAAACAATGACTGCAAACACGACGATGACGGCATTTTGACGTTTTAGTCCGAGCGCTTCCAAACGGTCGGCAAGGGGATCGCTCAGGTAGGCTATCAGCGCGCCGGCCACAAAAGGCGTCAAAATGGGCATCAATAAATAAATCAGCCAGCCGACTGCGAGAATGCCGGCTACTGCCATGCATTTGTTCAAATTAGCCATCCCCGCCCTGTTAACGTTTCACGAATATGACAAGCACCGGCGTCGACTCACCTAGACGAACGCCCCGAAACGCATTCTATGCGTTTACGTTTGAGCGCCTGACAGGCCGCGGTTGCGTCCTCCTTCGTCATTCCGTTGAAAATGGCCAGATAGAGCTTTTTTCTGCCCTGTGAGCGCGCGGTCACCGTTGCACGTGCATGACGAAGCGGATATGGAGCGAGCTTCAAAGCCTTCGACAGCCGCTGTTCCGCCGGCTTTTCGGCGGAAAATGTGCCCACACGAATGTGCCAGGCCTGCTTTCCACGATTGGTGCCCGATTTCTCGCGTCCATCTCCTTCATCGGCGGAGCGCCTGTTGCCTCCCGCTAACTTGACGTTTTTCTTTCCGCCCGACTTCTCGACCGACCGTTCAGGCAATTTTGGACGCGAGAGTAAAGCAGGCGGTTCCGGTTGGTCAAAGGAGGCCGTACGCACCTCGTATTCCAATCCGTTGAGCTGCGCAAAGCCGTAGTCGAGTATATCCTGCATATGGGCATCCCTCGCCGAAGCGCTGGTTCCGCCAAAAACTACCCCTATCAGCCGTTGACCGCCTCGCCGCGCCGATGCAACGAGGTTAAAACCGGACGCATTGACGAACCCGGTCTTGATCCCGTCCGTTCCCGGATAGTTTTTCAGGAGATGGTTGTGATTATGAAAGCTACGGCCCTCGAACTGGAACTGGGTCGTAGAGAAGTAGGGATAGTACTGGGGAAAATGTTTGTACAGGGACTTCCCGAGCCGGAACTGGTCCCAAGCCGTCGTGACTTGATTGGGATCGGGCAAGCCGGACGCATTCCGGTAGACGGTGCGCTCCATGCCCAGCTCGCGAGCTTTCTCGGTCATCAGCTGCGCGAACGCGGACTCGGAACCGGCCATTCCTTCGGCGATCACCGCCGCCGCATCATTTGCGGACCGGGTTACCAAAGCCAATATGCCTTGCTCGACCGTGATCGTATCGCCTGATTTCAACCCCAATCGCGACGGGGGACGAAGAACCGCAAACCGGGACGCCCGAAATAGGGTATCGGAAGAAAGGCGTCCGTTAGCCAAAGCTTCGAAGACCAGATAAAGCGTCATCATCTTGGTGAGCGATGCCGGATGCCTCAACTCGTCGGCATTCCGCTCGAACAGTGGACGCTCGGATTCGACTTCCACCACCAGCGCCGCATAAGGACCGGCCTCCGCTCGATGAGCGAAGGAAAAGCCAGTCGCCAAGACCAATAAAGCCAAGACCAAGAGGTGATTGTGCTCAATCCAATGCATCGTTATCGTCAAATTCTTCTGAATGCGTGATTTTTGCCAAATCTGCACGGGGCAGCCGGAAATTCACTCCTGAGGCAACCCGCTGGGCAGGAGAGGCCAGATCCAAAAATTCAGTCTCAGCGCTGCTTCAATACGCGCTGCTTCTCGCGCTGCCAGTCCCTTTCCTTTTCGGCGGCACGCTTATCGTGCTGCTTCTTACCTCTCGCTAAACCGATTTCCAGCTTGGCACGTCCGCTTTTCCAATACAGCGCGAGCGGAATTAAAGTATAACCTTTGCGTTCCACATGACCGATGAGCTTGCTCAATTCTCGACGATGCAGGAGCAGCTTCCGGGTTCGGATGGGATCGGGTGTGACATGGGTGGAGGCAGAAGCCAGCGGAGAAATATGTGCTCCGAGCAGCCAGGCTTCGCCGTTTTTCAGCGTGACATAACTCTCCTTCAGCTGTGCTCTTCCCGCACGCAAGCTTTTCACCTCCCACCCTTGCAGGACTAGTCCCGCCTCGTAGCGCTCCTCGATGAAATACTCGTGCGTGGCTTGCCGGTTGAGAGCGATGGTGCCACTTCCGGCTGTATCCTTGTTTTTCTTTGCGGCCATGTACTTAAAACTAAATTGCCTGACTCGATGGAAAAATCTTGTTATTTTACCCCAACCTCGGGTTGCCCGGACCTTCGATTGGCTCAGCATAATAATTCGGAGAACACATGACCGATCAACGTTTTCTGCACAACCAATGGTCATCGCGCTTGGCGTTCGTTCTGGCTGCAAGCGGTTCGGCCATAGGCCTCGGGAATATCTGGAAGTTTCCCTATCTGGCCGGCGAAAACGGAGGCGGAGCGTTCGTCGCGGTTTACCTCTTATGCGTCGCTGCCATCGGTATTCCGATCATGATCGCAGAGACCATGCTGGGGCGCCGCGGTCGGCAAAATCCTATCAATACCATGTTGTCGCTGGCACAGGAAGCGAAAGCCGATCCTGCCTGGCACTATGCCGGTTGGCTCGGCGTGTTGTCGGGCTTCCTGATTCTGTCCTATTACTCGGTCATCGCCGGCTGGTCGATGGTCTACATCTTGAAGATGAACAGCGGCTACATGAGCCATATCAGCGCCGAAACCGCCGCACGGGTATTCGACGACCTCAAAAGCGCTCCGGAAATTCAGTTTATCTGGCACACTGTCTTCATGGCCGCCACGATGCTCATCGTCAGCCGCGGCGTCAGCGGCGGACTGGAGCGAGCGACGCGCTTCATGATGCCGGGCTTGTTCATCATGCTCATACTCCTGGACGGTTATGCGATGAGTTCCGACGGATTCGGCCAGGGAATGTCGTTCCTGTTCAAGCCGGATTTCAGCCGCATCAACGGCGAGAGCGTGCTGGTCGCGATGGGGCAGGCCTTTTTCTCTCTCGGATTGGGCATGGGCGCAATCATGATCTACGGCTCATATCTCCCTGATCATGTTTCGATTTCGCGGTCTACCATTTTTGTCGCCTCCGCGGACACCCTAGTGGCTTTATTGGCGGGTGTTGCCATTTTTCCAATCGTATTCGCCAACCACTTGGAGCCGACCATGGGCCCCGGCCTGATTTTTCAGACGCTGCCCATCGCCTTCGGCCAAATGCCCGGCGGTTCACTGTTCGGGGTATTGTTTTTCGTTCTCGTATTTTTTGCGGCGATTACTTCCGCGATTGCCTTGATCGAACCCGCCGTGGCCTGGCTGTCCGAAAACCAGGCGATGAGCCGCGAGAAGGCCTGTCTTTGGAGCGGACTAGGCTGCTGGCTACTTGGGCTCGGAACCGTATTTTCGTTCAATCTATGGTCCGGAAATACCTGGTTCGGCAAGAATTTCTTCGAGCTCGTGGATTTTCTCACGGCCAATATCATGTTGCCCGTTGGCGGCATCTTGGTTGCCTTATTTGCCGGCTGGATCATGAGGCGCGAGACCTCGGAAACGGAGCTCGAAATGGGGTCGGCTTATAACTATTGGCGTTTTACTATTCGCTACGTTTCTCCCTTGGCTGTCGCCCTCGTCACCCTTAGCGCCGTCGGCGTGATTTGATTCGGTAAAGATCGGACAAGCAGCAAAAGAAATGAAAGTCGAAGTCGCTTACGCGAAACCGGATGTACAGGTCATTCTCACCGTGAACGTACCGGAAAATGCGACAGCGGAAACCGCCATCGCCGCATCAGGTATCCTGGACCGTTTCCCGGAGATCGACCTGACAAAGGACAAGATTGGAATTTTCAGCAAGGTCTGCTCCATCGACCAACCGATAAAGCCGGGCGACCGAGTGGAGATTTATCGCCCCTTGATCGCCGACCCCAAAGAAGCTCGGCGCGCGCGGGCAGCGAAGAAGTAGAACCGCGGACCGAGACTCCTCGCACTCTACTAATCGCCTTTTCGGAACAAACCCGTGATCTTTTCCCACAAGCTTTTCTCGCGCTCGATCTTCGGGATATCGATCGTCACATCCTTGCCGGGTTCAATCTCGGGAAGGTTGCCCGGTCGGAAGTCACCCTGAAGCCCGATCAATTCATCCTTGTCGAAAACCAGGGTAATCCGCTTCTGCATCCGCTGCTTGCCACCGGGCTCGTTGGAATAGATATAGTCCCAGCGATCGTCGTGGAAAGGATCGACGACCAGTGGCGTACCCATGATGAATGCCACTTGCCGCTTGGTCATACCGGGCCGAAGTTGATCCACCATTTGCTGAGAAACGATATTGCCCTGATGGATGTCGAGCCGGTACACCCCAGGTAGGGACTCTTTAAGCTTTTCGGTGGAACAGCCGGCTAAAAACAGAGTCAGGCAGTAGGTTATTACGATGAAACGCTTCGGCATGTTATGATTGCGGAGAATCGGACCCAACGTCCAATCATACTCGATCGACAGAGTTAAAACACTGCGTAGGTTGCCGCTTTGGAAAGTCAAGACATACGAAACGCCGGGCTTAAAGTGACTCTCCCGCGCGTCAAGATTCTAGAGATGCTGGAGAACCGTAGCGGATCGGATCGACACCTGACAGCGGAAGAAGTCTACAAGTCGCTGCTCAGCGAGGGTGAAGAAATCGGCTTGGCCACAGTTTACCGAGTCCTGACCCAATTCGAGGCGGCGGGCTTGGTCAAACGCCATCATTTCGAAGGCGGAAACTCGATCTTCGAGCTAAACCGCGGCGAGCATCACGATCACATCGTATGCGTCAAGTGCGGCCGAGTCGAAGAATTCAGCGACGAGTTCATCGAGCGCCGCCAAAACGAAATAGCAAACGAGAAACATTTTAAGCTGACGGATCATTCGCTCTGTCTCTACGGCATCTGCATGGATTGCCAAAAGGGCCAATCGCCTCTCTGATTCCCGACAACCTTCTTTTTCCCCATGAAGCTCACTTTTTGCGGAGCCCGGTCGATATCGGCGCATGTTTAAGCCACTGATCTTTTTCATCGGTCTGCGCTATACGCGGGCTAAGCGGCGCACGCGCTTCATTTCGTTCATTACCTTCACTTCGGTTCTGGGCATCGCCTTGGGCGTCACCGCCTTGATTACAGTACTGTCAGTGATGAACGGATTCGAAGCGGAACTTCGCGAACGCATACTGGGCATGACTTCGCATGCCTCCATCTCCGGCTTGGATGGCCAACTGCGGAACTGGCGCTCGCTTGAACCCCCGCTCGAACAAGACTCCCGTATTCTAGGCTGGGCACCTTATATCGAAGGTCAAGCCATGCTCAACTCGGACCGCCGAGTTAGCGGCGTGATGCTGCGCGGCATCATGACCGACTACGAACCGCGCGTGTCCGAGGTCGCCAACCGCATCGTGGAAGGCCACCTCGAAGCGCTCAAACCCGGCGAATTCGGCATTATTCTCGGTTCTGAGCTGGCTGATTATCTGGGTGTCCTCACCGGCGACAAGGTGACCGTCATCACCCCGCAACTTACGGCAACACCCGCCGGCATTCTGCCGCGCCTCAAGCGCTTTACGGTAGTCGGAGTTTTCCAGGTCGGGATGTATGAGTACGACCGGAATCTGGCGCTGATTCAGCTGGAAGACGCCGCCAAGCTGTTTCGCCTCGATGACGCCATATCGGGGCTTAGACTCAAGCTGGACGACGTATTTTACGCGCAGCGAGTGGCGCGGGACCTTGGCCCCAAACTCGATGGGCGTTATCAGATTGCCGACTGGACGCAGTCGCACAGCAACTTCTTCAAAGCCATACAAACCGAAAAGCGGGTAATGTTCATCATTCTCCTACTCATCGTCGCGGTCGCCGCTTTCAACATCGTCTCCACACTAGTTATGGTGGTCACCGACAAGCGTTCGGATATCGCGATCCTCCGAACCCAGGGCATGACTCCACTCGAAGTCATGGGAATATTTATCGTGCTCGGTACGGTCATCGGTACGTTCGGCACCTTGCTGGGCGGTGTCGGCGGAGTCTTATTGGCGTGGAATGTGGAAACCATCGTACCGGCGATCGAGCGGTTGTTCGGCGTTCATTTCCTGTCGGCCGACGTTTACTACATCAGCGAGCTGCCGTCGAAACTGATCTGGTCCGACGTGTACCGGATTACCGGCATGGCCTTCCTGCTTTCCATCCTGGCGACGATCTATCCGGCCTGGCAGGCATCTCGCATCAAGCCCGCCGAGGAACTCCGTTATGAATAAGCCGGTGCTGCAGTGCCGCGATCTGCACAAGCGTTATGCCCAAGGCAATCTGAGCGTCGATGTGTTGCAGGGCATAACGCTTTCCGTCGAACCGGGACAGCAGGTCGCCATTATGGGAGCGTCCGGCTCGGGCAAAAGCACGCTTTTGCACTTACTCGGGGGTCTAGACGCGCCAACCCGAGGGCAAGTCCAACTGGACGGCGTGGACCTGGGAACACTGAACGAACGCAAGCTCGCCCAACTGCGTAACCGGGTGCTTGGATTCGTCTATCAATTCCACCACCTGCTGGGTGAATTCACGGTACTGGAAAACGTCGCCATGCCGCTTTTGATAGCGAAGCTGCCGATACATGAAGCAAGAAAGCGCGCAGCGTCGATGTTGGAGCGGGTCGGACTCGGCAAACGTCTGGAGCATAAACCCGGAGAATTATCGGGCGGCGAACGCCAGCGCGCAGCCGTCGCCCGTGCGCTGGTCACGAAACCGAAGTGCGTTTTGGCTGACGAACCAACCGGAAATCTGGATCGAAAAACCGCGGAACAGGTGTATCAACTCATGCTGGAGCTGAACCAAGAAAACGGGGTGAGTTTCCTAGTCGTCACTCACGATCCGTCTTTGGCTCAGCGGATGGATACGATATTGCATTTGGAAGACGGACGGATCGTCAAGCCGGAAAACACATCCGAACCCGTCCGCCTAAAGCAGCATTACGATTAGCCTGCTTTCTTCGCGACAGGTTTCGCTGCTCCGATCAATCGATCGTTCTGATGCTTGTGCCGGTGTTCCAGGAACTTCTTGTACGACGCGTAGCTTTCCCGGACCATAATGGCCGTACTCAATTCCGCATTGCGGAACTTTCTCAATTCCACCTGATGTCGCACGGATCGCCGCCACATGAAAAGTATGCCGAAATAGCCTAGGACGGCCCCGAGGTGCATCAGAATGGCGCAACCAATCAGCAAGGGTGCCCCTAACTCCAATGCTTTTTCTATGGTGAACAGTTCCGAGAACTGATCGAAGTCGAAAGCTGCTTGTCCCATAACAAGCGCGCCTACCTTGTAGGCGAAGTAATACATCGGCACCCAGGTCAGCGGATTGGTAATCCAGACCAAGGCCACGGCGATAGGTAAATTGGCATTGAAATAGATCGCCAAAACCGCGGCGATGATTTGTTGCCAGGGCAATGGCGGGGTATACATGGCCCATAGCCCTATGGCAAAAGCCCGTGATACCGACCGACGGTTCAGATGCCATAAATTCGGCGAGTGAAGCTTATCCCCCAAAAACTCCAGCGATTTAATTTCCTTTACTTTTTTCGGGTCCGGCAAGTAGCGCTTAAAAAACTTTTTAGGCATAGCCCTTAACTGGGATGATTGTGAACTATTTTTTTAGGTAAAAGGCGCGCTATTGTACGGATTTGAAATTCAAAGTTGAATGAAATTCTCCATCCACAAACCCGCAGCCCGCTGGTTCTTCCGCTAGCCATCGGCTTTGTCGGCGGGGTCAGCGCTGTCCAGCAACTTCCGTCTTTGCCCGGTGCCTGGGCTTTCGTCCTCTTGAGCTCCGCTTTCGGTCTAGCCGTTTATTATAAGCTGCGTTTTCCGGCAGCATTTGCGTTCGGCATCCTCTGGGCGCTTGCCTTTGCCGGAATTCGACTCGACCAAGGTCTTCCGACTGCAACTGAGAGACAAACGGCCGTCGTCGAAGGCGTCGTTCGTACCATTCCCCAGCCCGTGGACCACGGTTTCCGTTTCGACTTCGATATTGAACAAACTCTACAGCCCGACGACCTAAGTTTGCCGTCACGCGTTCGCCTGAGCTGGTATGACCGCGGAGTTTCGCCAAAAGCGGGCGAACGCTGGCAGCTCAGAGTAAAGCTCAAGCCGCCGCATGGAATGCTGAACCCGGGAAGTCTCGACTACGAACAATGGCTGTTTGCCCAGGGAATCCGCGCGGTCGGTTACGTCGCGAAGTCTCCGGACAATCGGCGGCTCGATGCGGGAGACAACCGGTATTCATTCGAAATTTGGAGGCAGGCCCTTTACGATAGCCTTTCGGCAACACTGAACGACGAACCCGCAGCCGGAATCATCAAGGCTCTGGTCATGGGAGTCGACGATGACATTACGCCCATTCAATGGGACGTGCTTCGGCGCACGGGCACGACTCACCTGGTTGCGATTTCCGGCTCGCATATCGGTTTAGTCGCAGGATTTGTCTTTTTCGTCATACGCCGAATGTGGTCGAGGTTGGGCATCATGCGCTGGTCGCCGCCGACTGTTGCGGCCGTTTGTGCTTTTGCGGCCGCCCTCTTCTACTCGGCGCTGGCGAACTTCGCGATTCCCACTCAACGCGCCATGATTATGATCGGCATCGTCATGGGCGCCGTCATCGGCCGGCGGCATCTCAATAGTTTTCATGTCCTCGCGACGGCCTTGCTGGCCGTGGTGCTTTACGATCCGTTGGCGGTTCTTTCGGCGGGATTCTGGCTTTCCTTCACAGCTGTCGCTCTAATCCTTTTCGCTGTTTCATACAGAAGAGGCGAAATCAGCGGTTGGCGGGCCATGATGCGGGTGAACTGGGCCACCTCGCTAGGCCTTGCACCCCTGCTGTTGTTATTCTTTCAGCAGGTTTCGATCATTTCTCCAATTGCCAACTTGTTTGCCGTCCCCGTGATCGGCTTGCTGCTGATTCCGGTTTGCCTGACCGGCGCACTGCTGTTACCGATACTGCCGGTGGCGGGCGAAGCGCTGCTGATCCTGGCATCACGCCTGCTTGAATGGACGTGGCCTTTTCTCCAATGGATTGCCGAACAGCCGGTGGCTCAGTGGACCCATGCCGGACCGCCGTTCTGGACCATTCCGCTGGCATTGAGCGGCTTCGTGCTGCTGCTATCCCCCAAGGGCATTCCGGCGCGCTGGCTCGGTCTCGTTCTGGCCGTTCCGGCCGTGACCGCGCAGCCCGATAGGCCGCCTCAAGCGGGCTTCCTGCTTACCCTGCTCGATGTAGGCCAGGGACTCGGCGTTGCCGTCGAGACTAGCGAACACCTCATGATCTTCGACACCGGAGCCCGGTTCGGGAGCCGGTTCGATATCGGCTCCGCCGTCATCGAGCCTTATCTCCGCCATCGAGGGATCGAGCGCATCGACGCCTTGATCGTAAGTCACGGCGACAACGACCACATCGGCGGCGCGCCGTCGCTGCTCAGACGATTTGTGGTCGGGCGGACTTATACCAGCGTGCCGGAAAAGTTATCGGAATTTTCGACTGAAACCTGCAAAGCCGAACAGTCCTGGGAATGGGACGGCGTCAAATTCGAGATGCTCGCGCCCATCGAAAAAAGCGAGCGCGAGAACGACAATTCCTGCGTATTGAAAATCAGCGGGCCCGGCGGCAGCGCACTATTGACCGGCGACATCGAAAAAACCGGTGAACGCCTATTGGTTGACCGTTACGGGCATCTTTTAGCCAGCGACATTCTGGTCGTCCCCCATCATGGCAGTAAAACCTCTTCAAGCTCCGCCTTTTTGGCTGCCGTGAAGCCTCGTTACGCTCTCATTCCCGCAGGCTATCTGAACCGATACGGGTTTCCTCATCGGGCGGTGCTGCAACGCTACGGAAACATGAACATACCGGTACTGAATACCGCCGAGACAGGCGCACTTACCGTGCTCGTAGGCAACCGGAAGGATGATCTAAAACTGGAAAGCTACCGCAGGGAAAACGGCCGATACTGGAATGCCCATTCCGCGGCGATGGCGGAATGGGCGGAAACGGAAAATCAAGTCAGACGATCAGAACTCGAGGACCTGAGTTTCCTTCAATAACGCAAGCACTTCGTCCGCTTCCATTTCATCGGCCGAAACATGGAGCGCGCTCAAACCGTCGCCACTCGGGCTTGCTTCGCAAGGACAGATGCAGATCAGTCCGGCATGGTTGATCTGCTCTGCAATGGCTTGAACCTGTACGCCCAGCGCCTCGTTATCCAAAACGGTGCTGGCATGCCCGACATCGAAGAGCTTCCGTTCGAGTTCATACGCCACATCGTGCCGGCGTTCGCCGGTAATCCATAGCGTCACCGCCTTTTGTCCGAAACGCGCGCTCCGCTCTTCAACCGTCACCCGCCGTAAACCGGATTCGCCGTCCGCCTGACTTAGGATCATGCCGGCGCCGACGGTAACGTTGGTCAGGCGATCGATGACGATGAACGATCCGGTGCCCTTGCAAACCTTGTAAGGATCGAACGCGATCGGCCCGCTCAGGGAGACCTCGCACAAGCCGATTTCGTTCAGCTTGAGCTGGTCCGCCGGAAGCTGCTCCAAGGTATTGATATCGACGCGGTGATGGATCTGAGAAACCGAGCCGTTGACCACCTTGGTCATCTGCTTCAGATAATACTGGCGGCCCGGAATCAAAGGCGCCTCGGTCATCCACACGATATGGGCCTTGAAACGGGTGCCGAGCATCGGCAAGTCATCGGAACGGACCAGCATGTCGCCGCGGCTCACGTCGATTTCATCCGTAAGCGTGATCGTAACGGCTTGAGGCGGAAATGCTTCTTCCAGTTCTCCGTCGTAAGTCACGATGGACTTGATGCGGCTGGTCTTCTTGGACGGCAGCACCGTAATCGGATCGCCCTTGCGAAAAACCCCCGCGGCCACGGTGCCGCTGTAACCGCGGAAATCCAAATTCGGTCGATTGACGTACTGCACCGGAAAGCGCGGATTCGTAAAATTCTGGTCCTTGGCGATCTCGATGGTGTCCAAAAGCTCCATCAGCGCCTGCCCCTGATACCAGGGCATTTCCTCGCTACGGCTGACGACGTTGTCCCCCTTCAAAGCCGACAGCGGGATAAAGCGGACATCGTGAATATCCAGTTTTTCGATGAACGCCAGGTAATCGCTGCGTATACGCTCGAATACATCGGAGCTGTAGCCGACTAGATCCATCTTATTGATGGCTACGACCACGTGCCTGATGCCCAGCAGGGACACGATAAAGCTGTGACGCTTGGTCTGCGTCATCACGCCGTGGCGCGCATCGACCAGAATGATGGCCAAATCGCAGGTGGACGCTCCGGTCGCCATGTTGCGGGTGTACTGCTCGTGCCCCGGCGTGTCGGCGATGATGTATTTCCGCTTCGCCGTGGAGAAATACCGGTAGGCCACATCGATGGTGATGCCCTGCTCCCGCTCGGCCTGGAGCCCGTCGACCAACAGCGCCAAGTCGATATCGCCGCCGGTGGTACCCGATTTGACGCTGTCCTTCTTGATCGCCGCCAGCTGGTCCTCGTAAATCATTTTCGAATCGTGCAAAAGGCGCCCGATCAGGGTGCTCTTGCCGTCGTCGACATTGCCGCAGGTCAAGAAGCGCAATAATTCCTTGCGCTCGTGCTGAGCGAGATAGGCGTGGATATCGGAACTGATGAGCTCGGACTGATGAGACATAGACTAATTCACTGGATGAATGGGTCAGACGCAGACGCCAACGTTGAATGCACGCTCGGCACCTTCCATAGCGAAAATCAGAAATAACCCTCTTTTTTCTTCTCTTCCATCGACCCCGCTTGATCGTGATCGATGACACGCCCTTGGCGCTCCGACGTCTTGGTCAGCAGCATCTCCTGGATGATGTCGGGCAAGGTGGCGGCGGTCGATTCGACGGCGCCGGTCAAGGGATAGCAACCCAGGGTACGGAAGCGGACCATCTTCATGATCGGCTTTTCGCCGGGTGCCAGCGGCATGCGATCGTCGTCCACCATGATCCATATCCCATCGCGCTCGACCACCGGCCGCTCTTTGGCGAAATACAACGGGACGATCGGAATGTTCTCCAGATAGATGTACTGCCAAACATCCAGCTCGGTCCAGTTCGAAAGCGGAAACACCCGGATGCTCTCGCCCTTGTTGATCTTGCCGTTGTAGAGATTCCACAGCTCCGGCCGCTGATTTTTCGGGTCCCAACGATGGTTTCGGTCGCGGAAGGAATAAACGCGTTCTTTCGCCCTCGACTTCTCCTCGTCCCGGCGCGCTCCGCCGAATGCCGCATCGAACTGGTATTTGTTCAAGGCTTGCTTGAGGGCCTCGGTTTTCATGACATCCGTGTGCTTCTTGCTGCCGTGGGTGAACGGACCGATGCCCTGCTCCACACCCTCCAGGTTGACGTGAACGATGAGATCCAGCCCCAGATCGTGGGCGCGGCGATCGCGAAACTCGATCATCTCCCGGAATTTCCAGGTCGTATCGACATGCATGAGCGGAAAAGGCGGTTTGCCGGGAAAAAACGCCTTCATCGCGAGATGCAGCATGACTGCGGAATCCTTGCCAATCGAATAGAGCATTACGGGACGCTCAAACTCGGCAGCCACCTCGCGGATGATGTGGATACTTTCGGCTTCCAGCTGCTTGAGATGGGTAAGTGTATGTTCGTTCATGGAAAAGAGTGTTGATCCCGAAACCCGGAAAGAGATTCATCCCATTGTTTATGGCGCTCAATACTACCATAAAAGCCTTTGGCCACTTCCGGGGAACAAATACTGGCATCCTATAATGATATTGATTATCATTTTCTCACGCTTTTTCGATAGATTCCCCGTCCCAGGTTTATCGCCGTGATCCAGATCCGAATCCTCCTTTCACACTTGGCGGTTCTACTGTTGTTCTCCGAAGCCGTGACGGCCAATTCGACGCGAACCTACTACATCGCCGCCGAAGAAATCTTGTGGGACTACGCCCCCTCCTATCCCGTCAATCCCATGCATGGCGCAGAATTCAACGAGGACGAGAAAGTCTTCGTCGAAGGGAATAACGCCGATCGGATCGGCCGACAGTATTACAAAGCGCGTTATATCGAGTACGCCGACGCCAGCTTTACCCAAATCAAGGAACGTCCGCCCGAGTGGCGGCACTTAGGGATACTAGGGCCTGTCATTCGTGCCAACGTCGGCGACACCATCAAAGTGGTGCTGAGGAATAAACTGGCAAACATGCCGATTTCACTCCATCCGCACGGCGTGCTTTACCGGAAGGACAGCGAAGGCACTCATTACGCGGACGGCACATCCGGAGATGACCGCAAAGACGATACGGTCGAACCGGGCGAAACCCACACCTACCTCTGGCAAGTACCCGAACGTTCGGGTCCGGGCCCCGAGGACCCGAGTTCGATCGTGTGGCTTTACCATTCCCATGTCAACGAGGTGGTCGACACGAATACCGGCCTGGTAGGACCCATCATCATTTCCCGCCGAGGCGTTCTGCAGAACAACGGTAAACTGAAAGGCATCGACCGCGAATTCGTCGTGCTGTTCACCGTGTTCGACGAAAACAAGAGTTTCTTTCTGGACAAGAACATCAGCACCTTCGCACCGGCTGCCACGGACGAGAAAGATGACGAAAGCTTCGTCGAAAGCAACTTGATGCACAGCATGAACGGCTACGTCTATCACAACCTTCCGGGAATGACGATGAAAGAAGGCGAAACCGTGCGCTGGTATCAACTGTCCCTCGGAACCGAAGTCGATCTCCATACCCCGCATTGGCACGGCAATACGCTCACCGAGACCGGGCGCCGCGTAGATGTCGTGAATCTGCTTCCGGGAACCCACGTCACCGTCGATATGAAACCCGACAATCCCGGCGTCTGGATGTATCACTGCCACGTCAATGACCACATCGACGCGGGCATGATGGCCAGTTATACGGTCACGCGCCGAAAGTGACAATCAGGTCGCGCCTGCGGAATTCCGCAGGTCGAACCGACCGCACGATTGCACTATTGCCTTGCGATGCCAAAAGAGAGATGCTTCGAACCGTATGAAACCTGCCGAATAACACTTTCGGAGTGCCATATGGACCAGCAGATGCATAACTTCGAGCAAGTTAAAGATGTGCTCGACTACGGTATTCAACTACACAGCCAACTGACAGAACTTTACGATTCGCTGAACCAACAAAACGATCAGGCTCGGGTAAAAATGCTTTTGGATTACCTCAGCCGCCACGAAAAAAATCGGGAACAGGCGATGCAGCGGTTCGAAGATGGATCGCGCAAGAGCATCCTCAATTTCTGGCTCCAATATTCTCCAGGCTCCAACGTCGAACAACTGCTAAAGAATTGCGCCGTTAGGCCCAATATGTCCGTCGATGACGTCATAAAGATCGCCATGGCCTTCGACAACGCGCTGATCGAACTCTATAAAGGAGCGGCAATCATCGTCGACGATCCGCATGCCAAAGAAGTGTTCGCGAATCTCGCGGAGATGGAAGAACAAGAGAAACACCGCTTCGTCCGCGACGCGGAATGGATGGACGATCTCTGAAAGACTGAAAACCAGTTCTACTCACGGACTTGTCCGTGCTTAAGGCCGGAAACACCCTTCCGGCCTTAAGGAAGACTGCATCTCACGAGAGATGAGCGCATAGCGCCATGCCGCTTTAGCGTGATTGAAATTTGTCCCCTGCCGGTAGTCGCTAGCCTGCATTACCCGATCCCTTCAGCGTATCGCAACGTTCCGCCAAGAAAAGCTGTTTCGCACGATTATCGCGCCACGACTCAAACGCTGGTTGCTCGAAACTTTTTTGCCGTTATACTGTCTATCTTCCTGACCTAGGGGGCGACTTGGCTTCGACGAGGATCGCAAAACCCGAGGTGCATGCCGAGGTGCAGATAACCTCGTTAATCAATCTGCAACCAATATAGTTGCCAACGACGACAACTACGCTCTGGCCGCTTAATCCGGCCGGCCTCTGATCCGAAGCCCGCTTATAGGCGTCGGTTTTCGGGGGTAACCCAATTGTAAGCTCGCGATGAGGTCTGTCCGGGGCCGATTCGCTAAAACCTAACGGAACCGCCGGCCGTCTTCCCTGCCGCTCGGGTAGCGACCGGTTAAATCAATAGAGTCGGATAAGCATGTAGAGCCAAAGGCGGAGGATTCGCGGACGCGGGTTCAATTCCCGCCGCCTCCACCAACTAAGCATTTAAGGAAGTCCCACAAAGACCCGAAACCCGCATGATTAAAGGCATAGCGGGTTTTTTATTGCCCCATAACGTGTCACAACACGCCTTGACATACCGTAATAATTGGCGGTAGTTTTGACGGCACGCCGTCCGTCGCAAAGCCATATACCGTCAAATTCCTCAATCTCGCAGACGGTGCGGACCGTGGACGCTCAATCGTTCCGTTGGAGATACCGTCATGCCGTTATCAGATACCGCCGTTCGCAACGCCAGGGCCAAAGAGAAGCCGTACAAGCTGGCCGATGAAAAAGGCATGTACTTGCTGGTCAACAAGGCCGGTAAGTATTGGCGCTTTGATTACCGATTCGAAGGGAAACGCAAAACCTTGGCGCTTGGTGTATACCCCGATGTCACTTTGAAGGAAGCCCGCGAGAAGCGCGACGAATCCCGCAAGCTGATCGCTCAGGGCATTGAGCCGAGCGCACAGAAGAAAGCGACCAAAGCCGCCGAGTCCGAGACCTTCGAAGCCATCGCCCGCGAGTGGTTCATTAAGTTCCAACCGTCATGGGTAGCGAGTCATGCCGATCGGATCATCCGGCGATTGGAACGAGATATTTTCCCCTGGATCGGCACTCGCCCTATTCGGGAAGTGAGCGCACCGGAATTGCTGGCGGTACTCAGGCGCACAGAGGAACGCGGCGCACTGGAAACGGCTCACCGGGCGCTACAGAACTGTGGACGGATTTTTCGTTACGCCATTGCGACCGGGCGGGCTGATCGCGACATTTCCGCCGACCTGAAAGGGGCGCTTCCCCCGGTGAAAGGCGGTCATTTCGCAGCCGTGACCGATCCTAAGAAGATTGCCGAACTGTTGCGGGCGATTGACGGCTACGAAGGTACGTTTCCGGTGAAGTGTGCCTTGCGGCTGGCCCCGCTGGTATTCGTTCGCCCCAGCGAGCTACGCAAGGCGGAATGGGCGCATATCGACCTGGACGCGGCGGAATGGCGCTATTTCGTCACGAAGACGCAAACCCCGCATATCGTCCCGCTATCCACACAAGCCGTCGAAATCCTCAAAAAGCTTCACGGACTGACCGGACAAGGCCGTTACGCTTTCCCATCCGCCAGAACGCGAGACGGTTCCCGCCCCATGTCGGACGTGGCATTACTCGCGGCGCTGCGTCGTATGGGATTCGATAAGGACGAAATGAGCGTTCACGGCTTTCGTGCATTGGCTCGCACGGTATTGGATGAAGTGCTCGGCTTCCGTCCCGATTTCATCGAGCACCAGCTTGCCCATGCCGTGCGTGATCCGAATGGACGGGCGTACAACCGGACGGCGCATTTACCCGAACGCCGGAGGATGATGCAGGCTTGGGCGGATTACTTGGACGGGCTGAAACGTGGGGCGGACGTGGTTCCCTTGCGTCGCCCGGCGTGACTGAATCCCGAACCGGCGCGGGGATTGCCGGGAAGCCATGGACGGTAGAAGCGGGCCGGGGTGGTGCAGCCACACCGCCCCGACCCTAACCACAACCCACCTGACATAGAGGTGAAATCATGGCTACACAAGAGCATAACACCACATCCGACCCCGTAGACGACGCTCACGTTATTCAAGACCCGGCAAGCGCGGCTTGTGCGCTGGTCATGGCTGACACCATGCTGGCCGTTGTCTCGGCTGCAATCGATCAATTCGTTGCAACGGCTCAGGCCACGGGGGCCATAGACATTCCCGAGTCCACCAAAGGTCACGGTCTCGCTGAAATCATCGAAGTGGTGCGGCATAGGATTTTGCGAGTCGCCGATTTTCTCGAAGAGACGGAGGACACCATGCGGCTATCCACAAGGCCGCAGGAGGGTAACGACCATGCGTAACCATCTTATCGAGGCAAGCGATGTTCTCAGCGAAGCGCAACGGCAAGTTGATTTCCTATCGACGCTTTGCACGTTCGGCGGGACGGATGACAGCGTAGAACTGGATGCGCCAGCGATTAGCGGGCTTTATTACGTAATCCGCGACATCGCGCAGCGAATCCAAAAGGCCGGCGAACTGATCAAAGAGCACCGTGATTCAGACCAGCGGATTATCGGCGGGGACTGAGGTAAACCCTTATCACTCCACAAACCCGGCTTAGGCCGGGTTTTTTGTTGGGTGAAAATCGAGGCGCAGGCATGGCGGATATGATTTTCGCCCCTTTCGCCCGTCGACCGTTTTGGATTGCCATGACGGTTATCTGTCATTCCATGACGGATAGCTTTTTCTATCTGTCATACCTAAGCGATTGTTTTTAAAGCGCTATGACAGTTATGACACATATGACGGTTATTTCGCTGGCTTTGTAATTTCGTGGGGCTGGTTTTGTTTCTGTGACGGAATCAAATGGCCGTCAAATGCTGGTGCGGGGTCGGTCGTTTTTACGGATGGAATGATGGCGGTTTTGGGTCGATTTTTCGTCTACCGTCTACCATATGTCTACCATGAAAAAAGGCTTACCGGGTAAATCCGCGTAAGCCTTTGTTTTATTTGGTGGCCAGGGACGGAATCGAACCGCCGACACGAGGATTTTCAGTCCTCTGCTCTACCAACTGAGCTACCTGGCCAGTGGCGAATCGAGTTGCGTATT
>NZ_JBDIVO010000025.1:0-29325 GCF_039794385.1 Methylocaldum sp.
AATTACGGGAAAACCAAGCGATGGTAAAGGGCGCCCTATACGCCCGCCATGATTGAACGAAAAATTCCGGGATTGCCATGGCGCAAAGCCAAGGGCTCGCAGTCACGTGGTTAACGTCGGTAGCGATTATGTGGCCGAGGATTACGAAATGGCACACCGGAACCATAAGGCCGCCGTTCCCAGTGACGGAAAGGCTTATTGAACCGATGAGGCTGTCTGTCACGGTACTGAAAAGGTTTATCGAATCGATCGGGCCGTTTGTCGCGGTACTGGAACGGTTTATCGTAGCGATAAGGCCGTCTGTCCCAGTAGTAGGGGCGATGATAACGATCGAACCCATAAAAACGCCGGTCATAGCCATAGGGTCGCCGGTACGTGTAAGGGTAGGCGCCGTATCCGTGGAAATAGCTATAAGGATAATAATCGTACCGGTAGTAAGGACTCGGATATCCCGCGCCGATGCCCGCCCGATAATGAACACCTGCGCCGCAGCCGCTCACGAGCGCACCGATGAACGCGAACAGCAGGATCCGAAGTAATCGACAGGGCTCTTTGAAGCAGACATCCATAAGCAGCGCACGCCTATGAGCAGTCAGTGTCACAGTTTTGATATCGACCTATTAGACTCCTCTCGCACCAAAAAATCATGGGTGCAAGGATTATTTCCTTCGTGATCGGGTCGTACTTTAAACGTCAGAGCTGAAAAGATTTGGCACAGTGAATGCTTAAAGAACAGCGATGCCAGCTACGACAAACTACCGGTATACCGGGGAACAAAACCATTACCGCCGATCGGATAAGCCGGTATCATTTTGCTGTTTGTTCTGGACTCCGAACCCCGAGAAATCAGCATGCCGCCCGAAAAATTCGGAACGCTCGCTGAATGTCTTTTTTATATTTTGTTTTATGAGCTAGCCGATGACTTTTCAATTTACCTCAACAGGCAAAGCCCTCCTGGCTTTGTGCTCGATTTTTCTTGGGTTCCTCCCGGTTGTGACCGGTGCTGAAGCCCTGCTTCCACCCCAGCAAGTCATTCAGAAAACGTCCGATGAGGTAAAGCAAGCCTTACGGGAATACGACTATAAGCTCGACGTTCCCAGAGCGACGCGCATCGTCAAGGAGATCCTGGAGCCCCATGTCGACGTCGATCGCGCGGCCCTGCTCATTCTAGGCAAGCACTGGCGAACCGCCACTCCACAGCAGCGGGAACGTTTCAAAAACGAATTCCGTATGCTGCTCATTCGCACTTACACCGCGGCATTCACCGAATATAAGGACTGGGACATCCGCTATCTGCCGCTTCAGACACCGCTAGCCGACAAGAAAGCCGTCATCAAGACCGAGATTCTCCAGCCCGGCGCAAAACCGGTCGCCGTGGACTATCGCATGGTCGACACCAATGGCGCATGGAAAGTCTATGACGTGCTGATAGAAGGCATCAGTCTGGTGCAAAACTATCGCACGACGTTTAGCGAGGACATTGCCCGGACCGGCTCTTTGGACAGTGTCATCGACGAACTGAGCAAGCGCAACGCTGAAGGATCAAAAGCCTCGATAAACGGCGCTGCCCGTTCCCCGGCCACCTAGAACTGCTTTCCCGCTTACGCGGGTGTCGCGTTGCGCGATGCCCCCCTTGTCGCCCAGGAGAGACATCTCTGCCGGGCGACTTCGATCTTAAGTCAGCCGATCGGGGTGGCTTGCGACAGCAAGGCGAAGGTAATCTCCCACCAAGGACGGACCGCCATCGATCCTGATACCTGAGCGCCAGCACGCTTTGTAAGCCTGGCTCTTGGGTAATTTCTCACAGAATCACATCTCGATTCTTTCTATCGTCTCGATCTGGCTTGGGGAAACGGTCGCACGCGTATTTTTTCCGTCGGACTCACTGGAAAAAAAGCGATCTCAAGCCCCTCCCTAAGTTTCTTTCGAGTGTTCCCCATTATGAATACTTACGACGTTTATCTTTATCTCGATGGCCGTACCGAGGTTATCAAGATAAAGGCACCAACCAGCCTTGAAGCCAAGGCGATAGCGGAAACCCGATTGGGAATCGCCGAGAGAGGATTCGACCAAAACAGGCATGTGTTTGCTGTAAGCGAGAGAGAAAATCAGAATTTTGGCCGGGAATAGTCTCTCCCATTCGATCTCTTCCCTAGAAATATTATCGAGTCGATCATATTATCGCTTCGGGCGCCGATCCGTGTTCGGCACCTTAACCAATCGCTAATATAAAGGAGATCTCTCGATGAAAACGATAAGATTGATGACCCTGTTCGGTTCCGTGGCATCGATGATCCTCGTGTCCTCCCCAAGTTGGGCCGAAACACCGAACTATCTGAAAGTGAAACAAGCGGAAGTCGAATGGGAAAACAAGAGCAAAGGGAAGGTTCTTGACGTGGAAATTGAAACATCGGCCGCCGTGCCTATGGACGGCAAGGCAGGCGCATTCGGTTATGGCGCCCTGACCGACGGCACCAACAACGTCCTGGTCCTGGTTACTCATTTGCCCATACAGGACAGCACGCACGTAGATCCCAAGAGCGGGTTTCACGCCCACGTGCTCGACCTGAAGAAACCCACAGCGGCCTGCGACGGAGCCACGCTCGAGGTGGATCTTGAGAATTCCGGAAACAATACCGGCTTCGACGCCAATTACACCTGGTCGATCAAAGGCACCAAGATCAAGATAGAGGGTGTTCCGGTAACCGATCTCGGCGATGCAGGTGTGGAAAATCTGGTGAGCTTTTCCATCAAGCCAGTACTGGACGCGCAGCAAAATCCGACCAATCTCTGCGTAACCGTAGCCGAACAGATCTAAATCAATCGTGTACAGCCGGCGGCGCTCAAATGTGCCGTCGGCGGTTTGAAATCAGCCTGTCAACCTCGATATGGTCGATAAGAAGGCTCGTTCAAAAGAAAGCCCCGGTAGACCGAGGCTGTTAAAGGTGAGGTTAAGAGGAGAGTCGATTATTACGCTGTAAAGGATTTTAACCTACCTATCTTATTACATACAAGACTATACATTGGTATCGTTATTCTATTTAAGAATAACAAAACTCTCCCTTTCTGACGCTCTCTAATTCGATCGGCCTCAGATGAGGCAAAGCCGACCTCCTGCACAACACGGTACCATGCTTTCCCAGTCCTAAAGAGCTCAACGCTTCGTTCCCCCGGCTCATCGGAAAATGCTCGGCCTGCGGGGCTATTCCATGCAGTGCGGCAAAATCCAGCATCATATTGTTGATCATCCCCGTGAGCCGGCAGGCGAGCCAGACACGCTTTTTTGCCCCGGGATCAGGCTCGTCTTGATTACTTGAATCGGCTCCAAAACGGCGCCCAGGCGCGAATTGCGTTCAGGCTTCCTTCCACGAAATCGGTAACGAGGATGACCTCCCGAATGACGGGCAACAAGAACTCTGATGCTGAATCAAACCGTCCGAATCATTTACTTTTTGCCGAACTGCACCGGCTTAAGTTTCAGACAAATTGAGACTTCGCATCCGGGGAAAGCTTGTGATGTGGCATCCACATGCACGCGTTATAGGGCTATCCTTGAGCTGTTCCATATCGCTAGAGTTTGCCGGACTACGGCTTAATATGTTTTTCAAAGGAAGAACTTCGTGAGTAACGTAAAACCTTTGTTCGGACGTTTTTCCGGCCCGCCGCCCATCTCCCTGCCGCGAATCCTCCTGATTCTATTGCTCATCGTCTTGGCATGGACCTCGTACTACACAATACCGGCGGAATCGGAAGGCATTGTGCTCCGGTTCGGAAAATACATTCTTAAAGTGCCGCCCGGCCTGCATTTCAAACTTCCGTTCGGCATCGACAACGTGATCGAGGTGCCGACCCAGCGGCAACTCAAGCTGGAATTCGGTTTGGTCACACCCGGCTACACCCACCCGGATCAGGTGGGCAAGGAGCCGGAAAAGGAAAAATCCATGGTGACCGGAGACTTGAATGCGGCGCTCGTCGAGTGGGTCGTGCAATACCGCATCACCGAACCCGAGACTTACCTCTTCGCGGTGCGTAATCCGGGACTGACCCTGCGGGACCTCTCCGAATCGGTCATGCGGGAAGTCGTAGGAGACCGGACAGTCGACGAAATCATTACGATAGGCCGCCAGGAAATCGAGGAATCGGTCCTCGATCGGCTGCGGGAATTGGCGGGCCGTTACCGCCTCGGCGTTTCCGTCAATCAGGTGCAGTTAAAGAACGTCAATCCGCCGGAACCCGTGCAGCCCTCGTTCAACGAAGTGAATCGGGCGCAGCAGGACCGGGAGAATGCCATCAATCTGGCCAACGGCGAATACAACAAAGCCGTGCCCCGCGCCCGCGGCGAGGCGGATCAGAAAATCCGCGCAGCCGAAGGCTACCGGTTCAAGCGGATCAACGAGGCGGAGGGCGATGCCGCCGCGTTCAGCGCCGTTCTCGAGCAATACATCAAGGCGCCGGAGATCACCCGGGCGCGTCTTTACCTCGAAACGCTGGGCGACGTTCTTCCCGAGGCCAAGCAATCGATCATCGTGGACGAATCGGTACAGCAGATCCTGCCGATGCTTCCCTTACCCGCACGGCTGCCGGAGGAAAGATAAATGAGCTTGGCTAAGACTCTCGCGATTCTTCTCGCGCTCTTGGCGGCTGCATTGGTACTGCTGTCCGCATTCACGGTCAACGAAACCGAGCAAGCAATCGTTACCCAGTTCGGCAGGCCGGTCCGCGACCCCATTACCGACCCCGGTCTACATTTCAAACTGCCTCTCATCCAGCAGGTCACCCGTTTCGACAAACGTTATCTGGCCTGGGACGGGCCCATGGTGGAAATGTCGACCAAGGACAAGACCTATATTCAGGTGGATACCTTCGCGCGCTGGCGCATCACCGATCCCATGCAGTATTACCTTCGCCTGCGGGACGAGCGGAGTGCCCAGTCGCGTCTGGAAGATATCTTGGGCAGCGAGACGCGCACGGCGATAGCCAGGCACGAACTGATCGAGGTGGTTCGCACCGACAAAACGCGTCGACCGCTGCAGGATGAAAGCGTCGCAGGCGCGCTATCGGCAGTAGGCGGGCTTGGCGTTTTGCGTCCGATCCAATACGGTCGGCTGGAAATCGAAAAAGGCATCTTCAACGCCGCCGCTCCGAAACTGGCCGAGTTCGGCATCGAGCTTCTGGACATCCGGCTCAAGCGGATCAATTACAATCCGGGCGTGCTCGAGCGCATCCACCAACGCATGATCAGCGAGCGGCTACAGATTGCCCAGCGGTTCCGATCCGAAGGCGAGGGTGAAGCCGCGCGCATTTCCGGCAACAAGGACCGCGACATCAACGAAATCGAATCGGCCGCCTACAAACGGGTTCAGGAAATTCGCGGCGAGGCGGATGCCAAAGCGACGGAGATCTATGCCAGGGCATACACGCAGCGCCCCGAGGCGGCCGACTTCTACCGTTTCTTGAAGAGCCTCGAAACCTATCGCAAGGTCATCAACGGCGAATCTACGGTCGTTCTTTCGACCAACAGCGATCTTTTTGCCTTGCTCAAGCGCATCGAGCAAAAAGGGCACCGTGACCAATAGCGCCACTGCATGGCCAGGCCGTTCGGCACGGCTCGTCGGAAGCTCTCGACCGGAACCAGCCGAATCTTTCGTCGATTTCGGCGTCAAATCGGGGGTATCCGGCGCTATGTCGAGGCAAAGTCACTTGGTGAATCGCTTCCTGGCTACTCTTCTTGCCATCCAGCTTTCTGTCGGAATCGCCGGCTGTGCGACCAATCCCATCACCGGCCGCAGTCAGATCATGTTGGTCAGCGACAACAAGGCCGCCCGGTACTCCGCACAGGCTTACGACCAATTGCTGCTGAATGCCGAAAAACAGCAGGTCCTAGACGAAGATCCCGCCACGGTCAATCGGGTTCGATCCATAGCACAGCCGTTAATTGCACAAGCCGCAGCGCTGCGTCCGGAGGCCCGCCACTGGCAATGGGAGGTGCACGTTCTGAAAAGCGATCAAGTAAATGCCTGGTGCATGGCCGGCGGCAAGATCGCCGTATACACGGGACTGCTTCAGAAAATCCGTCCCACGGACGACGAACTGGCTCAGGTTCTGGGACACGAAATCGCTCACGCCTTGCTCTCGCACCAGGCCGAGAAAATGTCGCGCCTTCAGGTTCAAAAGCTTGGCTTGGGCCTAGGCGTTCTGGCCGGGGCAATCGCTGGCTATAACTTGGGCGGCGTGGCCGGCCTCGCCGATACCGTCGCCACCGTCAGCTTGCAGTTGCCCAACAGCCGCAAGGCCGAGAGCGAGGCGGACGCGGTCGGCATCGAGCTCGCCGCCAAAGCGGGATATGATCCTTTTGCCGCTATTTCCCTCTGGGAGAAAATGATCAAAGTCGGAGGCAGCGGCGGTCCGGACTGGCTCAGCACTCACCCCAATCCCGAACAACGCCTACAGAGCATGCGGGTAAAGGCTCAGCAGTTGATGCCTGTTTATGAAGCCAATCGCCGCGCGCCCTGAACCGGTTGTCGGATCGCTTGCGTAGCGGCTTTTAAATCGGCATGCTCGCTGCGAACGGAAGAACGGCAACCCGCCTTTGCACAATTCTTTTCCAATGCCACTTTTGATCGAGCTTAAGCAACGCGCCCGTCGCCTCAAAGCGGAGGCTTTCGCGCTGTATCTGGCCGCCCGTCATCCAGGAACGCCCTGGTATGCAAAGCTTCTCGCGGCCGCGATCGTGGCTTATGCGTTCAGCCCGGTCGATCTCATCCCGGATTTCATCCCCGTGCTGGGATATCTCGACGATCTAGTCTTGATTCCGCTGGGACTGGCCTTGGTGATTCGATTGATTCCATCCGCGGTACTCGCCGAATGCCGATCCGCGGCCGCAGACGCATTCACGCCCGGCAACAAACCGGTGAGTTATGCGGCCGGAGCCTTTATCGTCATGATTTGGTTGACGCTGGCCGCTCTAGGGATGATCTGGCTTTACAGTGTGTTCGCGGATGCGCCGGTCTCGCCTTGAAGACGGACAAGGTTCCACCTGGTAATATCGGCGACCCGATTTGCCGGCATCCGACATGACCGAGTTCCTCCGCTGCCCGACCCATCGTTACGACGACCCGCTCGCGCTGGTGTGGATTGCCTGCGCCGAACGCGTGGGCTTTCGCATCGAACGCACCCCGCACGCCTACGCCTCGACCGATGGGCGCGGCACGATCTTCATCGGCACCGACGACATCCTCGACCCTGACGATTCGCTCGCCCAGATGATTCTTCACGAGCTATGTCATGCCCTGGTCGAAGGGGAAGCCGGCGAAAGACAGGTAGACTGGGGGCTAGTCGGCAGCGGCGGCCGAAATCCATGGCGCGAGCATGCTTGTCTGCGGCTGCAAGCCTATCTGGCCGATAGCGTGGGCCTGCGGGATTTCTTCGCGCCGACCACCGATTTCCGCGTAAGCTTTTGGGAGTCGCTGCCCGCCGATCCATTCACGGCGTCGCCGAAAGAGGGAGGGCGCCGCGAGCGTAGCTGTGTCGCCGCACGCCTTGCCGCTTGGCGGGCATCGCAGCACCGTTGGGCGCCGCACCTCGACGAGGCGCTCGCCGCCAGCGCGGCCATTGCGGCTTTAGTTCCCCGTGTGAAGCACAACGCTAATGCTGGCCCAGACGCCTGCGGCGAAAGCGCGATGCCTTCGCTGTGGACGAAGGCGGCCGAACCACCCGCCCGGCATCCGGCGGGGCACGCGCCCATCGCGGCGTATCATAGCGGCCGCGGCTGTACCGGCTGTGCCTGGGCGTTCATCGAGCGCCGGGGATTGCGCTGCCGGCATGCGCCCGGCGTCCGGCTGCCAAGCGATGCGCCGGCGTGCTCGCGTTTCGAACCGGCCGACGAGCTCGATTGCCTTACCTGCGGCGCGTGTTGCCGCGAGGCTTATGATTCGGTCGAGATCTCCAAGCGCGAGCCGGTGATCAAGCGCCATCCGACCCTCGTCATCATTCACGATGCCCGCAGCAAGCTGCGGCGACACGGCTCGCGCTGTGCTGCGCTGTCCGGAGGCGGCACTTCCACCGAGAGCTACGCATGCGTGATCTACGACGACCGTCCAAGAACCTGCCGCGACTTTACCCGCGGCAGCGGAAACTGCCTCGATGCGCGCCGCAGGGTCGGTCTTTCGCTATGAATGACCGGTCCCTGCAATAAGCCGATCTGAAACCTGCCCAGCGGCATGAAGTCTTAATTTAAACGGGGCTAACCGCTGGCCAGAAGCTCATCGTAATGGCGCCGCGCTTGGTTTCAAGCGGGATACGGGAATCATTATTCAGGAGGAAACCTGTTATGGCTTATCACGATACGCCCATAGACACTGCGACACGGGGATTGTTCGGTTTTGTCGCGGGCTTTTTCGCCACACTGATTTTCCACCAGCTCACATTGGCGCTGCTTTGGGCCGTCGGTCTGGCGCCTTTCGCACCGTTCTCATTGGCGCCAACCTCGCCGTTCGGCATCCCGGCCGTGTTCTCGTTGGCCTTCTGGGGCGGTGTCTGGGGTTTTTTGTTTGCGCTGGTAGAACCCCGGTTTCCGCCGCCTCCCGGCTACTGGGTGACAGCGTTCCTGTTCGGCGCCATTCTGCCGTCGCTGGTGGCGCTCTTGGTGGTATTTCCGCTCAAGGGCCGGCCCTTGGGAGGCGGCTGGCACCCTCCTTTGCTCGCGACGGCGTTCCTGATCAATGGCGCCTGGGGGCTCGGCACCGGCTTGATCTTCAAATTACTCGCCACCCGCTGGCGTGGATTACGTGCCAGCCCTGCGGACCACCATCCGTAGTTCGGAACGTCCGTTCTGAGGACTGATAGTCACGCGATCCGGTTCACTCGACAGTGACGGATTTCGCCAAGTTGCGCGGCTGATCGACGTCGGTACCTTTGATTAATGCGACGTGATAGGCGAGCATCTGCAAGGGCACCGTGTAGACGATAGGCGCAACAATCTCTTCGGTCTCCGCGACGCGTAACAAATTGACGCCCGGCGCGCTCTCCATGGGCACGCGCACGTCGGCGAAGACGTAGAGTTCGCCGCCCCGGGCCTGAACCTCCTGAAGATTCGATTTGAGCTTTTCCAGAAGTTCGTTGTTCGGAGCAACCGCCACTACCGGCATCTCGGCGTCGATGAGCGCGAGAGGGCCGTGCTTGAGCTCGCCAGACGGATACGCTTCGGCGTGAATATAGGAGATTTCCTTCAGTTTGAGCGCACCCTCCATCGCGACCGGATAATGGGCACCACGTCCCAGATAGAGCGCGTGACGCTTGTCGCCGAAACGTTCCGCCCATTGCTGAATTTCGTCCTCCAGAAGTAAAACTCGCTCGATTTGCTCCGGCAGACTTTCAAGCTCCTTGACGATCCGCGCTTCCTGCTCCTGCGGGAGCCCGTTGCGCTTGCCCAGGGCGACGACCAGAAGGAGCAGGGCGGTCAGCTGGGTGGTGAACGCCTTGGTGGAGGCGACGCCGACTTCGGGACCGGCTCGAGTCATCAGGGTCGATTCGGATTCCCGAACGATCGAGCTTTCCGGCACGTTGCAGATCGCGAGGGTGTGCGCATAGCCGAGCTTCTTGGCCTCCTTCAGCGCCGCCAAGGTATCGGCGGTTTCGCCGGACTGCGAAATGCTGACGAACAGGGTCCCGGGCGGAACCACATTCTTGCGGTAACGGAATTCGCTGGCCACTTCCACGCTGCACGGAAGTCCCGCGATCGATTCCATCCAGTAGCGCGCCACCATGCCGGCATGATAGCTGGTACCGCAAGCGACGATCTGAACCGATTTGATGTGGTCGAACGCTTTCTCGGCATACGGCCCGAAAGCGGCATCGAGCACTTTTCCGGCCCGTATCCGCCCGTCGAGGGTTTTTTCGATTGCCACCGGCTGCTCATGAATTTCCTTTTGCATGTAGTGGCGGTATTCGCCGCGCTCAACGGCGTCGGCCGCCAATTTCGTTTCATGGACGGGCCGCTGTACCGGATTTCCGTGTCTATCGTAAATATCGACCGCCTCCGTGGACAAATCGGCGATGTCGCCGTCGTCGAGGAAAATAAAACGCTGCGTTTCACCGACTAGCGCGAAGACATCGGAGGCGATGAAGTTTTCGCTCTCGCCCAACCCCACCACTAATGGACTGCCGTGGCGCGCGGCGATCAGCCGCTTCGGTTCGTTGATGCTGATCACGCCGATGGCATAAGCCCCTTCGAGCACCTTGCAGGTTTCCTTGACGGCCTCGAAAAGACTCAGACCTTCCTCCAAAAATCCGTGGATCTGATGGACGATGACTTCGGTGTCCGTTTCCGATTCGAAATCGTATCCCTTTTGCCGGAGTTCCTTTCTAAGATCGTCATGATTCTCGATGATGCCGTTGTGGACCACGGCCACGGACTCGCGGCAGATATGAGGATGGGCGTTGCGTTCGGAGGGAACGCCATGTGTCGCCCAACGGGTATGAGCTATGCCGACTTTGCCGTCGACTAAGGAAGTTTCCAAAGCCTTTTCCAGCTCCCTGATCTTCCCTTTTCTGCGTACACGCTGAAGCTGAGCGGAATCGTCCAATACCGCCAGCCCCGCCGAGTCGTAGCCGCGATATTCCAGACGGCGAAGTCCTTCCAGCAGGACGGGGGTAACGACTCTGTGTGCGATGGCACCAACAATACCACACATGACTCAACTCCTTTTCTTGGTGGGTCGCTGCCAACCCTCGATGGTAACTTGGTTCGCTCGGCTGAGGGTCAGGGCATTTTCGGGCGCATCCTTGGTAACCGTTGCTCCGGCACCGATGGTTGCATTCTTGCCGACTCTGACCGGCGCGACCAACTGGGTATCCGAACCGATGAACGCGCCGTCTTCTATGACGGTTTGATGTTTATTGGCGCCGTCATAGTTGCAGGTGATCGTGCCGGCACCGACGTTCACGTCGCGGCCGATGATCGTGTCTCCGATATAGCTGAGGTGATTGACCTTGGAACGACTGGCTATCGCCGACTTCTTGACTTCCACAAAGTTGCCGATGTGGACGTGATCTTCGATCCGCGTTTCCGGACGGATGCGTGCAAACGGGCCGATGCGGCAGCCCTGGCCGATCACGGCATCTTCGATGACGCAGTTCGGAAGAATTTCCACGTCGTTGGCGATCTGGCTGTCCTTGATCACGCAATTGGCACCGATGCGGACGTTATCGCCGAGTTTGATCCGGCCCTCTAAAATGACATTGATGTCGATTTCCACGTCGCGCCCGATGGATTCGATTTCTCCCCGCACATCGAAACGCGACGGATCGCGCAAGGTGACACCGTTCCGCATCAAATCTTCCGCCACTCGTCTTTGGAAAACCCGTTCCAGGTGAGCCAACTGTTCGCGGTTGTTCACGCCCAGCACTTCGTCCGGATCGTGCGGCTGTACCGTTTCCACCCGAACGTCATCGGCAACCGCCATGGCGATCACATCGGTAAGGTAATACTCCCGCTGGGCATTATTGTTTTCCAACCGGCTCAGCCAGGTTTTGAGGTGTCTGCCTTTTATGGCCAAAATTCCCGTATTGACTTCGCTGATCTTACGCTCCTCCGGCGTGGCATCTTTTTCTTCCACGATCCTGACCACTCGACCGCTGCTATCCCGGACGATGCGGCCATAGCCGTAAGGGTCGGCAAGATCGACCGTCAACAGCCCCATCTGATCCGCCTCTGCCAGCGGAATCAGCTTTTCGACCGTCTCGTCGCCGAGCAAGGGCACATCGCCATAAAGAATCAGAACCGTGCGCGCTTCGTCGATGTCGTCCGCAACTTGCATGACTGCATGGCCGGTGCCGAGCTGTTCCTTCTGCTCGACCCAGATGACCTTCAGGTGCTCGAGGCTCTTGAGAACTGTCTCGCCACCATGTCCGTAGATCACAGTGATCTTGTCGGGGCACAACCGGGTGGCCAATGCATATACATGCTCGAGTAGCGTACGGTCGCCGATTTTATGGAGTATCTTGGGAAGGGACGAACGCATACGCGTTCCCTGGCCCGCGGCCAGGATGACGATTTCCAAAGGCATCTTCCGTTTTTCCTTGTTGAAGAAGCGGAAAATAAGGACTGGTTCGACCCGATCGAAAACAGCGACCGGATACTCGTATTTATATTAACGTGAAAAACTAAAAAACCCAGCAAAATACAGGAGCGGCGTGCCCGGTATTTTGCTGGGTCTCGAAAACGGCTGAACTTACGCGCGGCCTTTCCGATATTTCTCCAAGGTTCGAAGCTGCATGACAGCCTCGGCGAGCTGTGCCTGTGCCAGAGCGTAATCGATCTTGCCGGACTTGTCCGACAGCATCTCTTCCGCACGTCTCTTGGCTTCCAGCGCTGCCGCCTCGTCGATGTCTTTGGCGCGAACGGCGGTGTCGGCGAGTATGGTCACGACATGGGGCTGAACCTCGAGCATGCCGCCGGAAATGAAAAACGGATGGACTTCCTGATCGTTAACCTTTACCCGCACCTCGCCCGGCTTCAGCCGGGTGAGGAATGGTGCGTGCCGTGCGGCAATACCCACTTCGCCCATTTCGGCCGGAGCAACCACCAATTCCGCGAGCCCGGAATAAATCTCCGCCTCCGCACTCACGATATCAACGTGGATCGTCATAGCCATAGTGCTTTTTCTCTTTGAATTATGCGGCGCCCCGGTTGGCTTTCTCCAGGGCTTCGTCGATGCTGCCGACCATGTAGAACGCCTGCTCGGGAATATCGTCGTATTCCCCTTCGACGATCCCTTTGAATCCTGAGATCGTATCCTTCAGGGATACGTATTTGCCCGGCGAGCCGGTGAATACTTCGGCGACGAAGAACGGCTGCGACAAGAATCTCTGCACTTTCCGCGCACGGGAAACGATCAGCTTGTCTTCTTCCGAAAGTTCGTCCATGCCGAGGATCGCGATGATATCGCGAAGCTCTTTGTAGCGCTGCAGGGTGCTCTGCACTTTGCGGGCAACCTGATAATGCTCCTGGCCGACGACGAGCGGATCCAATTGGCGACTAGTCGAATCGAGAGGATCTACCGCCGGGTAGATACCCAGCTCGGCGATCTGACGGGACAAAACCACGGTCGCGTCCAAGTGGGCGAAGGTGGTTGCCGGAGACGGGTCGGTCAAGTCGTCGGCGGGGACGTACACGGCCTGAATCGAGGTGATGGACCCCACCTTCGTCGACGTAATCCGTTCCTGGAGCACACCCATTTCTTCCGCCAGGTTGGGCTGGTATCCAACCGCGGAAGGCATACGGCCAAGCAACGCGGATACTTCGGTACCCGCCAGCGTGTAGCGGTAAATGTTGTCGATGAACAGCAGCACGTCGCGGCCTTCGTCTCGGAAATACTCTGCCATGGTCAAGCCGGTCAGCGCCACGCGCAGACGGTTGCCCGGCGGCTCGTTCATCTGGCCGTATACCAGCGACACTTTATCGAGAACGTTGCTTTCGCTCATTTCGTGATAAAAGTCGTTCCCCTCGCGCGTCCGTTCGCCGACGCCTGCAAACACCGAATAGCCGCTGTGTTCGATCGCGATGTTGCGGATCAGCTCCATCATGTTTACGGTCTTGCCGACCCCGGCGCCGCCGAACAGGCCGACTTTACCGCCCTTGGCGAAGGGGCAGACCAAGTCGATAACCTTGATGCCGGTTTCCAGCAGCTCATTGGCCGCCGCTTGATCTTGGAAGCTCGGGGCTTTCCGATGAATAGCCCAGCGCTCCTTCTCGCCGATCGCGCCCTTCTCGTCGATCGGATCGCCCAAGACGTTCATGATTCGACCCAAGGTTTCCTTACCGACGGGTACGGAAATCGGAGCTCCCGTATTCGTTACCTTCAACCCGCGCATCAAACCGTCGGTGCTGCCCATGGCGATCGTTCTGACAATACCGTCACCGAGCTGCTGCTGAACTTCGAGCACCAGGTCTTTATCATCCACCTTTAGTGCGTCGTAAACTTTGGGAAGGGTCTCCCGTGGGAACTCCACGTCGACCACGGCGCCGATAATCTGTACGATTTTGCCCGAACTCATGACTGTCCTCGTAAAAACTCTTGCGTTTATTCTGTAACGATTCGCTTAGACCGCAGCCGCGCCGCCGACGATTTCCGCGATCTCCTGGGTAATGGCCGCCTGCCTCGCTTTGTTGTAGATCAACTGCAACTCTTTGATGAGTTTTCCGGCGTTGTCGGATGCGCTTTTCATTGCGACCATTCGCGCCGCCTGCTCGCAGGCGTTGTTCTCCACCAGACCTTGGAAAACGATCGACTCCACGTACCGGATCAACAACTGATCGAGCACTTCCTTCGCGTCAGGCTCGTAAATGTAATCCCACTGGCCTTTCTGTTCTTCACCGATGTCCTCCGGTCGGATGGGAAGCAGCTGGACGAGCCGCGGCTTCTGAGTCATCGTATTGAGAAACTCGTTGTAAAGAACGTACAACTCGTCGATCTTGCCCTCGGAATATTCGTCGACCATGGTCTTTATGACGCCGATGATATCCTGCAGATGGGGACGGTCGCCGAGCTTGGTCGCCTGAGAAACCACGTTTGCACCGATCGAACTGAAGAACGCGGTACCCTTTTGGCCAATCGTGCTTAGGGTGACGGCCTTGTCTTCCGCGTTCCATCCGCGCATTCTGCGCAGAGCCAATCTGAATAAATTGGCGTTGAGCCCTCCACACAGTCCCCGATCGGACGAAATCAGAATGACCCCGACCCGGCTTACCGGTCTCTCGATCGTGAATGGGTGTTTGTATTCCGGGTTCGCGTGAGCCAGATGCTTGATGATCTGCGCGATCTTCCGGGAATACGGCCGCGTAGCCTGCATTCGTTCCTGGGTTCTGCGCATCTTGCTGGCTGCCACCATTTCCATGGCCCGCGTGATCTTCTGAGTATTTTTGATACTCGTGATCTTCAGACGGATTTCTTTTCCGACGGCCATCGATCAATCCCTACCAAGTGTGGGTTTCTTTGTACTTCGTAACCGCAGCGTGCAATGCCGATTGAATCTCGTCATTGTAGTCGCCGGTCGCATTGATCTTTTCCATGAGATCGGCATGTTCCGACTTCATGTAATTTTGCAGACCGTCTTCGAAATCCTTCACCTGATTGACTTGGAGATCGTCCAAAAAGCCTTCGTTGGCGGCGAACAGAGATACGGCCATTTGCGCCACGCTAAGCGGGGAGTATTGGCTTTGCTTCATGATTTCGGTAACGCGCTGGCCGCGCTCGATCTGCTTCCGCGTAGCCTCGTCCAGATCCGAGGCGAACTGCGCGAATGCTGCCAACTCACGGAACTGGGCCAAATCGAGACGAATACCGCCACCCAATTTCCTGATGATCTTGGTCTGAGCGGCACCACCCACACGGGATACGGAAAGACCGGCGTTCACGGCCGGACGGACGCCCGCGTTGAACAAATTGGTCTCAAGGTAAATCTGACCGTCGGTGATCGAAATCACGTTCGTCGGAACGAAAGCCGATACGTCTCCCGCCTGTGTCTCGATGATCGGCAACGCGGTCAGTGAGCCGGTTTTGCCCTTGACCTTGCCGCCGGTCAATTTTTCGACTTCGGCCGCGTTGATTCGGGAGGCACGCTCCAAAAGACGCGAGTGCAGATAGAAAACGTCGCCCGGATAAGCTTCGCGACCCGGCGGGCGGCGGAGCAGCAGTGAAATTTGGCGGTATGCCCAAGCCTGCTTGGTCAAATCGTCATAGATGATCAATGCATCCTCGCCGCGATCCCGGAAGAACTCGCCCATGGCGCATCCGGCATAGGGTGCGATGAACTGCAGCGCCGCGGATTCGGAAGCGGAAGCGGCTACGATGATGGTGTGAGCCATCGCGCCGTGTTCCTCGAGTTTCCGGACCACGTTGGCTATCGAGGACTGCTTCTGGCCGATGGCGACGTAAATACATTTAACGCCCGTGCCCTTCTGATTGATGATGGTATCGACGGCGATGGCCGATTTCCCGGTCTGGCGGTCGCCGATGATCAGCTCGCGCTGGCCTCGGCCGATCGGAATCATCGAGTCAATCGCCTTCAGGCCGGTTTGTAGCGGCTGGCTGACCGACTGTCTAGCAATAACGCCGGGAGCAATTTTTTCGATGGGTGAACGTTCCTTGGTCTCAATGGGACCTTTGCCGTCTATGGGCCGGCCCAGAGCGTCCACAACACGCCCGAGCAATGCCTCGCCGACCGGAACATCAAGAATGCGCCCGGTGCATTTCGCGGTATCGCCTTCAGCCAGATGCTCATAGGCACCGAGCACTACCGCACCAACCGAGTCGCGCTCCAAGTTCAGGGCCATACCAAAGGTATTTTCCTTGAATTCGATCATTTCGCCCTGCATCACTTCGGTCAAGCCGTGGATGCGGACGATGCCGTCGGTCACGCTAACGATCGTGCCCTCGGTGCGGGCCTCGGCACCTATATCGAACTGCTCGATTCGCTTCTTAATGAGTTCACTGATTTCAGATGGGTTCAGCTGCATGATTCTTCTCGCTCTAAGTCCAGAGTCTCTTTGCTAATCTTTCAACCTGGCCGCGGATGGATGCGTCTATCACCCGGTCACCCGCCTTGATGTAAACGCCGCCGATCAAAGTTGGATCGACATCGACGCGCAAACGTGCTTTTTTCTCCAGAACACGCTCCAGCACGGAAGACAACCGCGTTTGTTCAGCGTCTTTCAACGGAAAAGCCGTGCTGACGTCTACCTCGATGTATCCTTCATCCTCGGCCTTATATTGGTTAAATAGCTCGGCGATATATTTAACCAGGTCAAGCCGGCGATTCCGGATCAGCAGCCGGACAAAATTTTGTGCCTCAGTGTCCAGGTGATCTTTGCAGAGACCGAGAAAAGCCTCCGAAAACTGCTCGCGGTTAGCCTTGGGATTGGCCGCGGCTTTAGCTAACTGCTCGTCTTGCATGAGCAGAGTGACGAAAGCGAGCGCGTCGCTCCACTTATCAGCCGTTCCCGTTTCTTTGGCCCTCTTGTAAACCGCAACGGCATAAGGCCTCGCCAACGTCGTTAACTCGCTCATTATGCTTGACCCAACTGCTTACCGAGGTTGTCGATAATTTCCCGATGCTTCTTTTGATCCACTTCTTTCTGCAGGATTTGCTCGGCCGCAGAAATGGCCAGCACCGCTACCTGTTGACGCAAACCTTCTTTCGCCTGCTGCAATTCGCGCTCGATCTCGGCTTTCGCCGCAGCAACGATCCGCTCGCCTTCATCCTTCGCCGATTGCTTGGATTCCTCGACCACCTCGCTGGCGCGCTTTTGCGCTAGATTTACGATGTCTGCGGCCTGATCCTTAGCTTCCCGCAACAAAGCGGTCGCGCGCTTCTCGGCCAACTCCATCTCATGCTTGCCTTTTTCAGCCGAAGCGAGACCGTCGGCAATCTTCTTTTTGCGCTCCTCGAGCGCTTGCATCAAAGGCGGCCACACGTACTTCATGGTGAACCACACCAGAAGCGCAAATGTGATCATTTGGCCGATCAGAGTGGCGTTAATACTCACAGCGCTTTCCTCTTTGGTTGTTTGCCATTAAAGCGTCGCAATCGCGGCTTTTTTAGCCCTTGAGTGCGGACAGGAACGGATTGGCGAAAGTGAAGAACAGAGCGAGACCCACGCCGATCATGGTTACGGCGTCGAGCAGACCGGCGACGATGAACATTTTGACCTGCAGCATCGGAACCATCTCCGGCTGACGCGCGGCGCCTTCCAGGAATTTGCCGCCCAACAGGCCGAAACCGATAGCGGTTCCCATGGCGCCCAGGCCCAGGATGATGCCCACGGCGATTGCGGTCATGCCAGATACAGATGCGATTTCCATTGTTCCTCCGAATTATCGAACGTTAAGGTTGATTGAAAGAGATTAATGATCTTCGTGGGCTAGACTCAGATATACGATGGTCAGAACCATGAAGATGAAAGCTTGCAAAGTGATGATCAGAATATGAAAGACCGCCCAGGGGAAACTCAGCAAGGGCTGCACGTACCAAGGCAGCAGCGCGATCAATATGAAAATCAGCTCGCCGGCATACATGTTTCCGAAAAGACGAAGGCCGAGAGATACCGGTTTCGCCAATTCCTCGACAAGCTTCAGAATCAGGTTGAACGGGATCATCCATACACTGTGAAAAGGGGTCAGAATCATTTCTTTCCCAAAACCAATCGGCCCCTTCACTTTGAAGCTGTAGAACAGAATCAGGAAGAACACCGAAATCGACATCGCAAAGGTCGCGTTCAAATCCGTACTGGGAACCACGCGAAGATAGTCGAGCCCGATGGCCTTGCCGATATCGGGCAACAGGTCGACCGGAATAAGGTCCATCGAGTTCATCAAGAATACCCAGACGAAGATGCTCAACGCCAAGGGTGCGATTAACGCGCTACGCCCATGAAAACTATCCTTGACCTGAGCGTCAACGAATTCGACGATCATCTCCACAAAATTTTGCAGGGGGCCGGGTACGCCGGAAGTCGCCTTTTCAGCCGCCTTGCGGAAAATGATGACGAATAAGCCGCCTAAGAAAACAGAGAAAAACAGGGTATCCAGATGAAATGTCCAGAATCCTTCGCCGGTCGATAAGGGGGTCAAGTGGTGAACGATATATCCAGTTGCCCCGCCAGAGCCGTGTTCTTCTGTCGCCATATTCTCTCTCGTTAGCGTTCGATATCGCGCATCAAAAGCGCACACCAAAATACCATCAATACCGATACGAAACCGGCAAATAATGGCAGGAATAAAATGTTAGGCAGTTGGAAAATTAAAATAAATAAACCGGCGGTTATGATTATTTTTATGCTTTCGCCGATATAAAACGATCTCACGATGTCTTTTGCCGTTCTTGTTTTATCGGAAAATCCGAATTTTGCGGCGAAATAGACGTTCGGCAAAAAGGCTATCAACCCGCCGAGCAACGCTGACCTAGCTGCCAGCCAACCGAAGAAGGCCAACGTGAAACCGCCGATCAGTGCAATCGCAAGAAGCTGCATCAACAGAACCCGCTTGACGGCGAAAAACAACTTTTTCGCACCCATTGAGGGCCCCCAAACAAATGCTTCGGAATGATAACAACCAAAATGCGGAAGATCAATGTTGCATGTTTATTTCAAGCGATCGAGCACACCTTCCAGTTGATCCAGGCTGTCGTAATGGATGACGAGTTGTCCGGCGCCTTTTTTTCCGTGTTTGATCAGCACGGGAGCGCCGATTCGCGTGGCGATTCGCTCTTCGAGGCGGCGAATGTCGGGATCCTTCATCTCCGGTTTTCGCGCCTTTTGCCCATCCCGGAGCTTTTGGATAAGCAACTCCGTAGCACGAACGCTCAACTTTGCCGAAGCGACTTTACGGGCAATTTCAGCCTGAAGCTGAAATTCCAGCGCGAGTATCGCCCGAGCGTGTCCCATTTCTATGGCACCGGTAAGCAGAAGATGCTTAGCATCCGGATGAAGTTCGTTCAAGCGCAGCAAGTTGCTGACGGTAGCCCGGGATTTGCCGACGGCATCCGCGACCTGCTGGTGGGTCATCTCGAACTCTTCGAGCAGGCGCTTCAGGGCTTCCGCCTCCTCGAGAGGATTCAAGTCTTCTCGCTGGATATTTTCGATAAGGGCGATCGCTAAGGCGGCCTGATCCGTAACCTCGCGCACGACCACCGGCAAATCGTGCAATCCTGCCAGTTGGGCCGCCCGCCACCGTCTCTCGCCGGCGATGATTTCGTACTGGCTGTCGCCCATAGGTCTGACCACCACGGGCTGGACCACGCCCTGCGCACTGATCGAATCGGCCAATTCTTGAAGTCGCGCCGGGTCGATATCCTTGCGCGGCTGGAAACGGCTCGGCCTGAGTTGATCTATGGAAAGCGTTCTGAGCTTCTCGGTCTCGTTTTCGAGTTTCGCGCCGCCCAACAGGACATCGAGGCCGCGGCCGAGTCCTCGTCTTTTTGCCGTCATGACTTGAATTTATTGAAGAATTGAAGGAATTTTTCGCGATTTTTGATTGCGTCGCACGATTTCGCCCGCCAAGGCCAGATAAGCGACGGCTCCTCGAGAAGACTTATCGTACTTTATCGCTGGCAAACCGTGGCTCGGCGCCTCGGCAAGCCGAATGTTGCGCGGGATGATGGTGCGGAAGACCTTATCGCTGAAATGGGCGATCAATTGCGCGGAAACGTCATTGGCGAGCCGGCTGCGTGGATCGTACATCGTGCGAAGCAAACCCTCGACACGAAGTTCCGGATTGACCGAGTCGCGGATATTCCCCAGCGTATCCATTAAATCCGAAAGTCCTTCCAAGGCGTAATATTCGCACTGCATGGGAATCAACACGCTGTCCGCAGCGACCAAGGCGTTGAGCGTCAGCACGTTAAGCGACGGTGGGCAGTCGACGAGGATGAACTGGTAATCGTCGCGGCAACTCTTGAGCGCCTCGGCAAGCGCGCGCTCTTTGCCTGCCTGTTTCATCAGTTCGACCTGAGCGGCAGTCAGATCGGCATTACCCGGCAGAAGATCGAAGCCGATCTCGGTCAAAGATTTGACGGCCTCGCGTACCGTGGCGTGACGCGTCAATACGTCGTAAGACGAATTTTTGAGACTTTTCTTGTCAACGCCGCATCCCATAGTCGTGTTGCCTTGCGGATCCAGATCCACAAGCAAAACGCGATGCTTGATCGCCGCAAGCGACGCAGCCAAGTTAATGCTGGTGGTCGTTTTACCCACGCCCCCCTTTTGGTTGGCTACCGCAATAATTTTGCCCATGGTTTCCTCAGCCGATAGCTATTTCGATCAAATGACGTTCGACGTCCAGACCCGGAATCTTTAAACGATGACTCTTAACCGGCGAGTCTTTAAGGGTCTGTATTTCGCCCTCCGGAAACTGCCCTTTCTGAGCCAATATCACGCCGTGGGGAGCCAGCATTCTGCGCGTTGTCTCCATTATTTCCGCAAGGCTCGCATAAGCCCGCGCCAATATCGTGTCGAATCCGTGGTCCGGATGGTAGTCTTCCACCCGCGAGGTGACGACCTCCACGTTCGCGAGACCCAATTCGATCACGGCCTGCTGAACAAAACGGGTCTTCTTCGCGTTGCTGTCCAACAGAACGAAATGCCTGCTCTCGCTCATGACAGCCAAGGGAATACCCGGCAAACCGGCCCCGGTTCCCACGTCCAGTATCCTTTCGCCCCGGAGATACGGCCAAATGGTAAGACTGTCGAGCAGATGCAAGTCCACTCCCGTCCGCAAGTCGCGGATGGCCGTCAAGTTGTAAACCCGGTTCCATTTCTGGATTAAGCGCAGAAAGGCCAAAAGCTTTTCGTGTTGCTCCGGCGTAAACGGTATGTTTAACGCGGTTATTCCGTCCGCTAGACGTCTACCGATTTCGTCCACTTAAGATCAGGCGCTCTTCTTTTTAAGATGGACCAACAGCAGCGAAATCGCCGCCGGTGTGACGCCCGGAATCCGCGCTGCTTGCCCGACAGTTTCGGGACGTTGTTGTTTGAGCTTTTCCCGGACCTCGTTGGACAACCCGATGACGTTCTGATAATCGAGACTTTCCGGCAAACGCCAATGGTCGTAGCGGCGAGAGCGCTCGATCTCCGCCTGCTGGCGATCGATGTAGCCTTGGTACTTCGCCTGAATTTCGACTTGATCGAGAACTTGCTCGTTTTCTTCTTCAGTTAACCGAGCGGATATCGCTTGGAGGTGTTCGATGCGGATCTCCGGTCGCCGCAGCAGTTCGAGTAGGGTGGATTCCCGCAACAGCGGCGCACTCAGGAACCGGCTTATGGTTTCGGCTTCGGCAGTATTCGGTCTGACATACGTTTTTGCCAGGCCGGTCTGTATCTCCGCAATGGCCTGCTGCTTCGCTTCGAATGCACGCCAGCGCTCGTCGTCCACCAATCCGAGTTCGCGGCCTTTCCCGGTCAGCCGAAGATCGGCGTTGTCCTCTCGTAGCAGCAACCGGTATTCCGCCCGGCTGGTGAACATGCGATAGGGTTCGCTCGTGCCCCGAGTGATCAGATCGTCGATCAGAACCCCCATGTAAGCCTCGTCGCGCATAGGCGACCAGGGTTCCAGATCCTTGGCCTTGCGCGCGGCGTTGACGCCCGCGATCAGACCTTGCGCGGCGGCTTCCTCGTATCCCGTCGTGCCGTTGATCTGTCCGGCGAAGAACAGGTTCTCGAGGTGCTTGGTTTCGAGCGAGGACTTCAGGTCGCGCGGATCGAAGAAATCGTATTCGATGGCGTAGCCCGGCCGTGTGATATGAGCGTTTTCGAAACCGCGTATCGACCTCACAAGCTCGTACTGCACGTCGAAGGGCAGACTGGTCGAAATGCCGTTCGGATAGATTTCGTAAGTATCGAGACCTTCGGGTTCAACAAAAATCTGGTGCGAATCCCTTTCCGCGAAACGCACGACCTTGTCTTCGATAGAGGGACAATAGCGCGGCCCGACCCCTTCGATAACGCCCGCATACATCGGCGAGCGGTCGAGACCGCAGCGGATGATATCGTGAGTCCGTTCGTTGGTACGGGTGATGTAGCAAGGCACTTGGCGAGGATGTTCCTCCCGCCGGCCGAGGAATGAGAACACGGGAACCGGCTCGTCGCCGGGCTGCTCCAGCATGACCGCATAATCGATGCTTCGCCCGTCGATCCGAGGAGGCGTTCCGGTCTTGAGCCGGCCGACCCGAAACGGCAGTTCGCGCAAACGCGCCGCCAAAGCGTTAGAGGGCGGATCGCCCGCCCGGCCGCCTTCGTAGTTTTCGAGACCGATATGAATCCGGCCGGCCAGGAAGGTGCCTACGGTGAGGACCACCGTACGAGCCCTGAATTTGAGCCCCATCTGCGTGATCACGCCGGCTGCGCGGTAATTTTCCACGATCAGATCGGATACGGCCTGCTGGAATAAGGTCAAATTCGGCTGAGTTTCCAGCACCCGACGCACGGCTTTCTTATAAAGCACGCGATCGGCTTGGGCCCGAGTCGCCCGCACCGCCGGGCCTTTGCTGGCATTGAGCACACGGAACTGAATGCCGGCTCGGTCCGCAGCATGCGCCATCAAGCCGCCCAGAGCATCGATCTCCTTGACCAAATGCCCTTTGCCGATCCCCCCGATAGCGGGATTGCAGCTCATCTGGCCAAGGGTTTCGATGTTCTGGGTAAGCAGCAGCGTCTTAGAGCCAGTCCGCGCAGCCGCCAAAGCCGCTTCCGTACCAGCGTGTCCGCCACCGACCACGATGACGTCGAATTCGGTGGAAAAATGCATGAGAGTTGAAATTTCAGGCAGATAGACCGGTTTTGCACTCCCCTGAAGTGCGCGCATAGCTTACTACATCGAACGCCAAAATTGGCATTGCGTTTAAGCCAAGACACGCCCGTACGCTCTGTGATGCAAAGCCACGCAATCTTTTTACCTATACACTATTGTTCAACACATTCTACACCTAGCGTTAACAAATCGAACAACACGGCTCCGCCAGTCCTTATCGAAACTCCGATGACTACATTACTTTGGCTACAAACCGGTGCCTGTGGCGGCGATACGATGTCGATCCTGTGCGCCGACAGTCCGTCGCTGGAAGAACTCCTGGATCAATACGGCATCGACATCCTCTGGCAACCGTCCTTGTCCTCAGAGCCCAAAGGGAAGCTGGACGCCCTGATCGAGGCCATTCTCAGGGACGAGCAAAGACTCGATATCTTGTGCATCGAAGGCAGCATCATGACCGGACCCAATGGATCCGGCCTGTACGATCCGTATCGCGGCCGTTCCAAGATGAGTTTGGTCAGGGAGCTGGCGGAAAAATGCCGTTATCTGGTTGCCATGGGTACTTGTGCGGCCTTCGGCGGCGTCCACGCCGCACCCCCCAATCCGACCGACTGCACAGGCATCCAGTTCGACAAGAAACTTCCCGGCGGCTTGCTGCCTGCCGAATGGCGGTCGCGAGCGGGAGCGCCGGTCATCAATGTCTCCGGCTGTCCGGCACATCCCAACGCCATGACCAAGACGCTGGCCATGCTGGCTTCCGGACTTCCGTTGGAACTCGACCATCTCAACCGCCCTAAGGATTTTTTCAATTCCCTGGTGCATCAAGGCTGCACGCGGAACGAGTATCACGAGTACGACGTCGAGGACAGCGCCTTCGGCGAAAAGGGCTGTTTGTTCTTCAACCTGGGCTGCCAGGGACCGACCACGCATGCCATTTGCAATACCGAGCTTTGGAACGGCCGCAGCAGTAAAACCCGCGCGGGAGTACCCTGTTTCGGCTGTACGTCCCCGGACTTCCCGCTGGACCAGGATCTGTTTCGCACCGAGAAAATCGGCGCCGTTCCGATAAACCTGCCCTTGGGGGTGGAACGCGCCAATTATATGGCGTACAAGAGCCTGGCCCACGAGGCCGCGCCTGAACGGGTCCTGAATAAAGAAATGGATCCCTGATGGCTAGACGAATTATCCAGATCGATCTTAATCGGGTCGAAGGCGACCTGGAATTCCAGTTGGAGCTGGAAGGTCGCGAAGTGGTAGATGCCCGCTGCATCGGTTCGCTCTATCGGGGATTCGAGCAAATCCTCATAGGCCGAAAACCTAAGGACGCATTGGTCATTACGCCCCGAATCTGCGGCATTTGCGGCACCGCCCATCTCTATTCGGCCGTTCTGGCCCTGGAGCAAATCGGTCGTATTGCCGTGCCCCCCAATGCTTCCCGCATCCGCAATCTATGCCTGATGGCCGAGACGGTGCAAAGCGATCTGCGGCAATCGTTTCTATTCTTTACCGCCGATTTTTGCCATCCCAAATATGCCGGCCGGCCGCTTTACGAAAAAACACTGGGGACCTTCCTGCCCTTCAAAGGCTGGGCCCATCGCGGCACCCTGGAGCATTCGCGCCATGTTCCCGGGATCGTTGCCATCTTCGGAGGCCAGTGGCCCCATTCCTCCTACATGGTGCCGGGCGGGGTGACGGCTCCTCCCACCAGTCGCCGCATCCTGGACAGCCTGTCCATCATCAACAATCTGACCCGATGGTTCGAGCAGGCAGTCATCGGAACCGATCTGGGTCCCTGGCTGGAGCTCGAATCCGCCGACCAGCTCTTCGCCTGGCTCGAAGCCGCGGACACTCACGCGAATAGCGCCATCGGCCTGATGACGAGGATGAGCCGCGACATCGGCCTGCACCGTTCCGGTTTCGGAACTTCCCATATGCTGAGCTGCGGCGCTTACTACGATTCGGCCGGCGGGCAGATGTTCAAATCGGGCTTCCTCAATGGCGACACGGGGAAGATCGAACCTTTCGATCAGGCCGAAATCGCCGAGCACGTGCGCTATTCCTGGTTCGAGCCGTATGAAGGCGGCCGCCATCCGTTCCGCGGTGAGACCATTCCGGATTTTCAACCCCACTCCGATCGCTATTCCTGGAGCAAGGCGCCCCGCTATCGGAACGAGGTGGTACAAACGGGTCCCCTGGCCGAATTGCTGATCGACGGCGATCCGCTGATCGACTCGCTGTATCGGGCGGAGGGCGGAAACACCTGGTTGCGCCAGTTCGCCCGCCTGCGCCGCACGGCTTTGCTGCTCCAGAAAATGCGGGAGATCCTGCACGAGCTGGCCGCCCATCTGGACGATCCCCACTTTACTTCGCCTGCCGCGGACGAAATCCCGGACGGGGAGGGATTCGGACTGATAACGGCGGCACGGGGTGCCTTGGGCCACTGGGTGCAAGTCACCGACGGAGCCATTTCCCGGTACCAGGTCATCACGCCGACCGCCTGGAACGCATCGCCCAAGGACAGCGAAGGCCGGCACGGACATTGGGAGAGTAGTTTGATCGGCCTTACCGTCGACGATCCGGACGATCCGGTGGAGATCGGCCATATTATCCGCTCCCACGATCCCTGCCTGGTTTGCACCGTGCACCTGTTGGATACGGGCAAGCGGATGACGGTCTGGCCCTGATCATGGACGGTCGTCACATCGTCTGTTTCGGTAACGAGTTGCACGGCGACGACGGCTTCGGCATCCGCGTTTATCAACAGCTCCGCCGGCTGGCTTGGCCGAGGGACGTCAAGCTGTTCAACGCGGGCATAGCCGGACTGAATGCACTGGAATTCTTGACCGATTGCCGTCAGGCGATTCTGGTTGACGCATTGGCCGATACGGGGAATGCCGGCGCTGTTTGCGTATTCAAACCCGACGATACGGTCGGACGCTGGGAAACCCCCATCGGTCATGGCTTGGGTATTCCGTACTTGTTGAAGGCCCTCGAAATCGTCTGCGAGTCGCCACCGGACATCATCATCGTGGGGGCCGAGGTCGAGAAAAGGGCCATCAAGCCTTTCTCTCCCGGTCTGTCCGGCAAGTCGGAACGCGCCGTCGAAAAGGCGGTCCGTACCATCCAGCGTCTGGTGTCGGTGTGAAACCCCTAAACCCGCCGAGCCGCCGTATCGCCGTCGAATCGGTGACTCTCGTCGAAACGGCCTGTCCGCCCCGTTGGATGGGGCGCATTCTTTTTCCGGGCGAACGCCGATTCACGGACATCCTCATTTTCAGCAGGGATGGCCAATTCTGGGCGATTCCCGCCCATTGTCCGCATGAGGGTCACGATTTAACGGACTGTCCCTTGTTCGACGGCGGAAAGTTGATCTGTCCGGTGCACGGCCAGCGTATCGAACTGAATTCGGCGGCACTGAAGGTCGAAGTGGACAACGGCCGATTCAACATCCCCCTGCCGGAGAAGGGACCCTATTGGATTTGCAACACCGATCACGAACCAAGTCGCGGGGAAGAGGATTCCGAAGCCCTCCGCCAAATGAGGGAAGAAACCGAAAAACTGAGGCTGGCGAATCTGAAACAGGAAAAACGCATCCTGGCCATCACCCGAAGCATGGATGCCATGCTCAAGGAATCGGAGCAACAGAAGGCGAAACTCAAGGAAGCCATGGGACGCCAGCAGGCTCTCAGCCGCTTCATCCAGCGTGTGCTGGACACCATGGATGATGTTCTGGTCGTCGTCGATGCGGAGGGCCGCATCCGTCAGGTCAACGGAGCGGCGGAACGCCAGCTCGGGCTCTCCGAGGAAGCGTGGTCCGGTTCCCCTGTCGACGAACTGCTGTCTCCGGAAGACAGACGGTTTCTCGCCGCGCAATTGCCGTCTTTGCCCTGGCCGGCGAAATCGGCACTGCTGGAGACCATCCGTTTGCACAAATCCTATAGCGGCGAGCACCGTCTGTCCGTTCCGCCCCGCCAGCGCCCGGGCCCGATTTACTGGCTGAAGGGCAACCTGCTGCACTCGGAGCAGGGCAAGCTGGAAGGCGCCGTCATCACGGCGACGAACATCACCGAAATCAAAGCAAGGGAAACCCAACTGCGGCTGAACGCCAAAGTATTCGAGAACACCAGCGAGGCGATTTTCATCACCGATCTCGAGGGAACGATTCTGGACGTGAACGACGCATTTTGTGATATCAGCGGCTATCGGCGATCGGAGGTGGTGGGTCAAAGCACCCGTTTGCTCAAATCGGGTCTGCAAGACCAGGCATTTTACGTCCGTATGTGGAAAACCCTTTTAAGCAAAGGCTATTGGAAGGGCGAAATCTGGGATCGGCGGAAGAGCGGCGAGTGCTTCCCGATGCTGCTGACCATCAATGCCGTCGCCGACGGGCGGGACAGGCTCACCCATTACGTGGCCGTCGCCCTGGATATCAGCAGCTTGAAACATGCCGAGAGAAAATTGGAACAATTGGCCTACTACGATTCTCTGACGGGCCTGCCCAACCGCTTTCTCTTCAAGGAACGGTTCGAGCACGAAAGCGCTCTGGCGCTACGCAACGGAACCAGGTTGGCCGTATGTTTCATCGATCTGGACAATTTCAAGGATGTCAATGACACGCTGGGGCACTGGGCCGGCGATTACCTGCTGAAGGAAGTCGCGTCGCGTATCCGGAACTGCCTGCGCAAAACCGATACCGTGGCGCGGTTCGGCGGAGACGAGTTCACCATCATTCTGTCGAACGTCGCCGATGCCGCGGAACCCGCCGATGTTGCCCAGAAACTTATCGATACGGTGGGGAAGCCGATCCACATTCAGAACCATCAGATCTTCGTGGGCGCCAGCATCGGCATAGCTTTATTCCCCGACGACGGTCGGGATTTCACCACCTTGACCAAACACGCCGATGCCGCCATGTATGTGTCCAAGGCAAAGGGACGCCGGACATTCCGCTATTTCGAAGACCACATGAAAGAGGAGCCGCGCCAGCGCATGGTGATGGAAACCCAGTTGCGCCAGGCGATCGAGCGGGAGGAGTTCTTACTCTACTATCAGCCCAAGGTCGACTGCGTTTCGAACCGGATCACCGGCGCTGAAGCGCTGATCCGCTGGCGGCACCCCGAGCAGGGCATCGTATCGCCCGGCCGCTTCATCACCATTGCCGAAGAAACGGCCCTGATCATTCCGCTCGGTCAATGGATTCTCAGGACAGCCTGTTTAAGAACCAGCGCTTGGCAGCACAAACTGCCGGAATTCCGAATCGCTATCAACCTTTCGGCCAAACAACTTTTAGCGGACGATTTCATCGACTTGCTGGATCGGGTGCTGGCCGAAACAGGAACCGATCCCGGGGCCGTCGAATTGGAAATCACCGAGACCTTGGTAATGCACGACATCGAAAAAGCGTCCGAGCGGCTGAGCCGTATCCGGGATCGCGGCATCCATATCGCCATGGACGATTTCGGCACCGGCTATTCGTCCTTGTCTTATCTGCAAAAATTGCCCGTCCAGACCATCAAGATCGACCGCTCCTTCATCCATGCCTACACCGGCGACCCGACTTCGGAGCAAGCGGCGCTGATCAAGACCATCGTGACTTTGGGGCAAATCCTCAATTTAAAGGTCGTGGCCGAAGGCGTCGAAACTCGGGAGCAACTGGAACTTTTAAAATTCTATGGCTGCCACGAAATTCAGGGTTACTACGTTTCTCCCCCTCTGCCGGAGGACGAGTTCGAAAAACGCTTTATCGAGCAGCGGGACTCTTGAATCCAATGCCGCTCCGAGCATTTCTTTGAGCGTTTTTTCAGCATGCACGCGCAGCCCCCGAGCTCCAAGCATTCAGCCATAGAGCGGAGATACGAATTCGCCTAGATCGATTGTTCGGGGAGACTGTCCCAGCCGTTCAGTCCGTCCGTTTTCAGGCTAATCTCCAGTAGCAATTCGACCTCTATCCAGAACGGCCGTGCGTGCCGATGCAGTCCCGGGCATGCAGTTCCTTGTACTAGCGCCGGACATCCAATGCATCAAG